>CAZONI010000128.1:0-8550 GCA_964581175.1 uncultured Desulfobacteraceae bacterium | reverse complement strand
ATGGCAACCGTTTTTTCTTTGTTAACCTCAGGAAAGGGAGGAAGAGCCATGCAAGTATCGAAGGCAATAGAAATTTGGCTGGACTATCACAAATCCAACTCAAGGGAAAACACCCGTAAAGCCTATCAGGTGGTTCTTTCCAATTTCAGTCGGGAATTTGGAGAGAGGGATGTTCGGGAAATAACCTCGGGTGAGGTCCTCGCATTCCTCAACCGAGTGACCGAAGGTACCAAGCAGCAAACAAAACGCACCCGCTATTCTCATCTCTCTGCCTTTTTCAATTTCATAAAGAATAATATTGATCAAAATCTTCAGAACCCCTGCGATACCCCCATCCTGAAGAAGCTCTTCAGGAATACAGGGCTTGCTCGCTGGAACACCATCGAAAAGGACACCATCGATGAGGTTATTTTCAAGACGGTGAAGACCAGGAATCGGCTGATGCTTGAGCTCATAGCGAGAGGAGGAATGAGAATCGGGGAGGTATTAAAGCTGACGCCAAATGACATCCATGATAGGAAGCTTACCATCAGGGATCCCAAAAGCGGAAAGGAGCAAGAATTCGCGTTCATCCCCCAAAAAGTGGCCGAAAGGCTGAAAGAATATATCAGGGAGAAGCGCATTGATCCTGGCCAGAGGATCTTTCGTATTTGCTATGAGACGGCCAGGTCGATAGTGAGGAAGGCGGGAAGCATGGCAGGCGTCGAATTGCGGCCGCACGACTTACGCCGGCACGCTGCTACCCATGCGTCTCGATCGGGTGTACCCGTTGAAATCGTGAGCAAGGTAATTTTAAGGCACGCAAATTTGTCAACGACTCAGCGTTACCTGGGAAAGGTCAGCGATACGGAGGCCATGAGATGGATCGATAATCTATACGGGTAGCGAAGTGCGTCTCAGGGAGAGCTCCTTCATCCGGCTCTCCCTGAAAGCTCACTTCCCATGGATATGCGTTGGATACCACAAAGCTTCGGCGCTCTGGTATTTGTTTGGAAATAGCAGTGATCGCAGGACTTGGTCGCGATCCAGTTCATACAATATGTTCAAGGTACGGTAAAATGAATAATGCGGCATTGACCAACAGCCGATCGCACGCACGCGGGCTTGCTAGCGTTCGACCAGGCAGATGTGGGTTCTACGACTTGCTAGCGCAACGCTGGGAACGGCACGCCACCAGAGGAAGACACACTGCATTACCGCGACACGTAAGCGTTGCGGCAGCATCAAACAAGCGACGATGGGCGCCCGAGGCTATTCTGGATCCCAAAGACAAAAAGGCCTAGGCGCAGGGTGGGCGAGCAGGTTTTCTATTCTATCGGATATGGAAAAATTCCTCCTGGAACTCGGGCTTACCCCTGTACCTGGGCATGTAAAACATTTCCGGAATCTTCTGTGCCAGTTCTCCAAAGTTGTCCGGTAGATCGATCCCGAGTTCCCTGAATGCGTTGTAAAAGTCCTCTTCCTTAGGCGGGCAGCCTCCTATCTTGACACAGTCATTGATCAGTGGATTGCGCTCATTCCTCTTCACCTGGCACTGGCCAACGAGCAGGCTGTGTTTGTGTCCGCCCTCGGGGTCGCGGATCTTCCCGGGAAGTATTTCGATATCGTCAAAGGGCTTGCCTTTGTTTTTGGCAAGCAGTATCCCCGCCCCTATGTAATGTGGTAGAAAAAAGGCACAGTAGCTGCAGATGGTTTTGTCAATCTCTCGCCAAGTGATGCCTTTCACTCCTGCCGAAGCCAGCACATACGGCATATCCCCAGCTTCGGTCCACTTCATTCCCCACTCATGCGGCCTTGAGACCGTCTCCAGGGCAGTGTCGCCCAAGACGTTGATGTCGCTCAGATCGGAAGGACGCCTCCTATTTTCGGCCGCCAGCGCAATATACGGCACCGTCTGGGGCGGAATACCCAGAATGGCGGCCCCGACTTTGTCCGCTGAAATGAGGTCCTTGGATGCAACGATAATATCGCTACGATGGGCGTCGCCGGAAGATCCAGGTCCTCTTTCGAGTGTGTAGATGCCGTCAATGATGGTGAGTGAGGGCCTGATCATCTCGGTCAATTTGACCAAATGGTAAATTAGGTCAGAACCGGGGTTGGCGCTGTGACAGCGTTTTCTCGAAGCAAGGCTGAGAGTGCCCTTGAAGTTCTTTATGCCGAGGGAAACCATGGCCTGGGTGTGGGTTTTCATCACCGGCATATCAATTACATGATCGGCCTCAAGAACTGTTTTACTCATGGATAGGGTAACATCCCCCGCAGTTACCTTGCCGAAAGAATCTTGGAAGGCGTCAACCAGGTCGACCCCATACCGGATGGCAAGAGTGTCAAGCCCCATGCCCGAAACAATGTGATCAAAAATGCCGGCCGCCGGCCCTTCCACCAGCGAAATATGCCTCACGCCATGTTCTTTGAGAAGAACCACCACTTCTTCAATGAGCCGTGCCGTGGTCAGGACGCCATACTTCGGGAAGTCCGCCCCTTCAAGCCACGCGACAAGGTTCGGCTTAATGACCACTTTTGAACTACCTGAGAACCCTTGAAGTCCGTCAACCAGAGCTACAGCCTTCTTGAGAGACTCAAGCCCTTCCTTGTACTTCATAACGGCAACGTCGTACATCGGTCTAGCTCCTTCCAAGGTTTATTGAGGATTTAAGTGTTAGAGATGGGTCCGGAGACGATGCAAATATGAGATGCAGCTAATTTCGATTCTGCCTTCACGGGGTCGCTTCCTTCTATCCACCAACTCTCACCTTTCCTGCACAACTTAGGGTATTGGTAAGTGAAAAGCGTCAGATAGATCCGTTAGAAAACAACGGCGTGGCATTTGCTCCTCTCGACTATAAATAATAGCCGGCACGGTATCCGGAAAACTATGTGAAAAAGGCCCAGTTCTCATGCGAGACGCTGGGCCTTAGGTATTCGCTTGATCCCCTTCACGATCCGACCCCTATTTTGAGGTTTACCCGGAGATTCTCTGAATCAAGACCGAAGATATGTTAGTCCTGTCCGCATGTCGTGTCAAGGGTTATTGCAGAAAACTTGGAAGTGGCCGGGCCCTTGGAAGCGCTGGCAAGCATTAGTAGAAACACATTTCGTTGCATCTGTACCCCATAACGCTCTTGCCTTTACTCAAATTGTGCTTCTTACTGCTGGTCAGTCGGGGTCGGGGCAATATAGTATTCTGATATCGCCGGCTTGACCGAGGTTTTTATCAATAGCAGTGACATGCAATTGAATGAGTGATGATCAAGAGGGAGGTGGGCCGATAGGTCAACATACGGGTTCATGGACATCCTATCTCACCCAAAAATGGAAAGGATGCCCATGCATCACACAGGAAATCAACTCCATTTCTTTCCCAGTTCGTCAAGCCCCGCTTTCTCAAGATCCTCCGGAGACATTGCGATCCTGAACTCACAATCTGCGTTGAAATTTATGAAAAAAGGTTCGGCAAAAAATGGAATCCGTGAAGAATCGGCCACATCGATAACAGCAACAGCCCCTCGAGTGCCAACTTGCTCCGTAAAGTAAATGGATTCCGGCTTCAAATCGTCCAAAATTCTGCGAATGATCCCACTGACCTTTCCTTGCCTTACAAGTGTATTGAATGGCTCATGAGGAATCTTCACATTCATTATCATCTTCATCTTGTATCCTCCTCTTATCATTAAATTAACTTCCCTCGAGCAAACTTAGCGGTCTTATGGAGAACAGCCGCTGCCACGCTAACTGCCAGCAGCGACATCTGATTAGGGGACTCGCGCGTACCCTAAAAACTCTTGTTTCAAATTAAAGACAAAATTGCCCGAGTCAATGAGGAAAATATCACGTCACAGTGGGATTAATTTGGAAGGAAACGCTATGCCATTCATGAATGCAGCTTGCCAGAGATGCACATCTCCCACGTCGATTGCCATCCGCGATATTGTTCTCTTATCACAGGATTGGGTGAGGCTTTGGTCGACAGCAGATACATGCATTCGATGCGTGTCCAAAAGGTGGCCTGGTTCAACACCTGTACCCCATGAAAAATAGCAGGGTAATGCCACCCTCCTTTTGAAGAGCGGTATCGATATTACTTAGCCAATTCAGCCCGAACCTCCATTACAATCTTACCCAATCCGCAATGTTCAATTCCCGTGTCTTTGCATCGAACCCGTTTGAATATCATATCGTCTGGGTCATGGCCGCTGCAAACTATTACCGCCGGTGAAAAATTCCCTGGTTTTAGCCGGTGAGAAAGTACCTACCCCTGGCCGGTGAAAATGGATCTGCTTCCTGCTCTCTTGAAAACATTCTTTGGATTTTCTTCAAGGTCCTATATAATTCGTTTACTTCTTGACCGTAGAGCTTGCGAGGATGAGCGTTGTCCAGAGAGACGGTTTCCCAACTCAAGGGTGTAAAAGCATTCCGAGAGACCTCTTGGCTTCGCTGCCCAAAGCTCGATTGCTCCTCACTTCAACATGGAGATTTATGATTACCAATACTGACCTGTAAAAGTTCAAATTCATGTTTAGAGATTCATTAAAGTCCCTCAGCGGACAATGGTGGAGTCTTTTCAGCTTCGCTCACCGGGTATTTTTCTACCGGCGATTTCTGGGTATTTCCTGACCGGCGGCAATAGCAAACCCACGGTCATATAACATAAAGGCAAAAGGAACCAATTCTGACACCGCAAAGAGACAAGTGTTTTCTTTATTGGTACATTCTGCCGGCAAAATCCATCCCGGCCCACTGAGGACAATCTTGTCTCCCACTTTTGCCTTCCATCCACAATTCTCGGATTCGACCACTTCGGCAATTAATCTATAATTGGTCAATTTACTGATGTTATTTATTCATCCGCATAAAACTCCAGACTCCTGTCTGGAGATGTAGCGGTTGCCCGAAGGGCTCAAGCAGGTTTAAGCTTGTAGCCCAAGGAAGCCCCCAGCTCCTGCTGGGGGAGGTTCACTAGCCGAATCTGATTTTCCTTAAGTTGCTTCACTTGGTCATCTGTATAACCGTACCTTTGCTGTGCTTCTTTCGTAATTCCCGTCATCATTCCCCCCTATTAGTGACGAAAGCATGTTTGTGCAACGAACACGACCAGGAAAAAACATTGGCACATTTGCCAATATCGTATTGTGACCGCAATTTGCCGTATACTGAGAATCCACTATGGCCAGGATTTCTGATATCACCAATTCAACCATACGTATCAGTGCGTTACTTTCTAGGTGCCCTCAAAAGATTAGGTTGCCAGTTGAAAGCATACCTGATCAGCGAAAAAAGCAGGGCCGATTTGTCCTGCTTGGAAGATGATCATGTTTAAATTTAACCTGATGGGCGATCGTTATTTCATCGACCAGGTGGGCGCCACTCAACAGTTTTCTTTACCGCCTGATCCATCTCTTCCGGCGTGATAAGAACTGTTGTTTTGAACCTTACTGTTCCACTGACATTTGTAATCAAGGAGCCGGTAATAGCCGCAACCCTGTCAGGATTAGACGCAATGAAGTAAAAGTCATTATCCCCGTAAGCAAAATAAAATGCCTCTAATTTTCCACCAACCGACTCTACGGCTTGTTTCACTTCTTCCCGTCTTTTAGTGCCTCCCTCCTTAAGGAGACCTTTTATGCCGGCCTCAGTATAAGAACCGTGAAATAGATACGTTGGCATTGGGCACCTCCGAATTGTTCTAATGTTAGGCTCATATTTGCTTTGACTGGGAAACTAGACTCCCAACAGGCTCAACTAAATTCCTGTAGGGAGCTGGCTAGGCACAATTTGAGGTTTTTCTCCATGAATTTCCTCCACTTGTTTCCGCCATACTTCCTTCACAAGAACGCGGGTTCATACCATGTGGCGGCCATGGGTTTCCAAAGGTGCGGCGGAGGCTCGAGGATGCACTGGAAACCCTCTCCTGCGCAACGAAAGACCTGGGTGAAAAAGTATCAGGAAAGCATTTTGATGGGCAAAACACCTGAACTCGGGGGAGATCTCTTGGTGCGGCCCAAGGCCCCGGTGCCTGGTCTAACCTCCTCTCCTTCTCAAGTTGGAGTTTTTCCCAGCAGGTCGTCATTCAGTATCTGCTGAAAATGTTCTTTGACCGTTTGCTCGACAGGGATGTACGACATACCTAGGTCTGTCTTGCTGTATGAGTTGTCGAATTTGATCCGGATGCCGGTATTTCTGTTTACGTATTTTCGCGAGTAGCCACGCATCGGGCCTACAAGCCAGAAAAGGAATTTCGGCATCTGCCTGCGGGGAAACGGATAGTCATTGCCGAAATGCTTCCGCAGGATATTTGCCACGTCCGGAAGGCTTGCCTCTCCGCTGACGATGATGTGCCTCCCGCTGGCCTCGGGAGTGAAGCCTGCCTTGATGTGGGCTGCAGCAACATCGCGTACGTCAACAATACCGTTCCACACTTCAGGAACTCCCATCTTATTGGTGCCATCTCCGAATTTAATCATGATGCCGATACTCGTTGAGTCCTTTCTTCTGGACAGGGATGGACCGAGAATCCAGCCCGGATTGATGACAAGCAGGTCCCATTGATCCTGTTCTTTGGCGATGTTCCACGCCTCCTTTTCTGCAATCGTTTTTGAGTATGAGTACGGCTGGTGTGCAGGGCTGCTCGTTGTGTTCCACTCTTTTTCAGTGAATATGCTTGTAGGTGTCAACGCGATTTCTGCGTTATCACCATAGATCGCAACCACGCTGCTGGTGAGCACGATCCGTTTCACCGTCGGACTTCTTTTTGCCGATTCAAGGATATTTCTTGTTCCTTCCCTGGCAGGCCGGATCAATTCTTCTTCGGGGTTCTTAATCCCCGTCATAAAGAAGGGGGACGCTGTATGAATCACCAGTTCGCAGTCGCGGATCGGCTTATCGAAGCTGCCGGGTTCCAAGAGATCCGATTTGAAAATCTCCAATTTTCCTGTTGCTCCCTTTCCCAGGGCCGTTAGATGATCGACTTTTTCGGCATCCAAGGGGTCCCGCACAGTTGCGTGCACATTGATTCCCTCTTCCAATAGCATTTTGACTATCCAGGAAGCCATGTACCCGCTTCCCCCTGTAACCAGTACCGGTTTGGATTTATCAATTTCACGCATAACGTCCCTCCTTGTTCATGGTGGTTTTCTGCTGTCGGGTCACCTCAGGGGCAGTCTCCAGCAACGAAGGTTAAGGCTCGGTGAATATGGCAATGTCACGACCCTCCCGGAATCCAACGTCAAGTCTTTACCATTCGCAGGATTCCTTTCCTTCCGTCCATTCTTGGTCCGTACACAAAATTTTCCGGACCCGAAGATGAAAATATCTTCACCGTTGGCAAGGTTGTTCTTCAGAATCTCGAAGAAGTCTTCAACAAGCCGTTTCGATTGAAGCCTAATCTCATAAGTCACATGCAAAATCAATCAGGGAAAACCCTGAATGGGATCTTCAGTACTTTTTGCGGACCTGAGGCGTTATGTGCTGGTCATCCCATTACAACTGGCATCATAATACTTGAAAATTGGTCGATTTAACCATGCCCAAATGAACGTGAAATTCAGCCTGCTTTCAAAAATCCGTGTTTCATCTCAGTGTGCCTGACGCTCAGATGCGTATCGTAAGCATTACTTTGAGGGAAGCTCAAGAAGACAAACTACCAGCAGTAATCTTTAGTATTTCTCGTTCGAAGGTATCACCATATAGGTCACAGCTTTTTAGCAAATCGCCGTTTCGTTGATACTTTGGAGACACCCGCTATTCACTCCATGCTTTCTTAAGCTCTTCATCAGTCGTGAACATATAATCAATGGCCTTAGTCGCCTTTCCGAACTTGAGTGTGATAACAGTTACGCCAGTGAATTGAGATTGAATGCCATCCTTGTTTGTTGACTCCTCGACCCATTCTACTGCTACGATATTCGTACCAAAAAAATCGAGTATGTTTTTAACGCAAACATTCTTGGGAGTAATTTTTAAGACTGGAAATTGTTCAATGAATTTTTTAAACCATTCTTCTATTGCTTTTTTACCTTTGAATGTTCCTCCTGCACGAATGTTCCCTGGATATATCCATGTCGCTTCATCATGCCAATTCGCAAGAAAACCCTTTATATTTTTATTGTTTAGCAAATCGTATGAAGAAGTAACCTTACTCTTGGCTATTAATGCACCGATCATATTGTCCTCCTTAAAATTGGGCAATTCAAGTTTTCCCAAATCATCCAGAACGTTCTGGGCGTGACTTACGGTCAAGCATTTCTTTATGAGTCAAAATATTCGCACGGGTTTGAGTTTCTCACAATTTCGATCTCAACAGGCTTGCAGCTTTTTCCCCTGCGAGAATCCCTGAGCCCACACAGGCCGTAATCCCAAACGCTATGGTGCCGGAACCGACCAAAAAGAGCCCTTCGATGCCTGCGGTAAGAGAGGGGAATCGTCCTGGCCCCATCTGATCAGAAGTTTGCTCCGGTCCGGAAATTCCCCCTTTGACCGCATTCACCCAATACTCACTGGACAACGGAGTAGCATATTCAACATGATCGAGATGGTCGGACAAGTCAGGGATGT
>CAZONI010000127.1:0-8691 GCA_964581175.1 uncultured Desulfobacteraceae bacterium | reverse complement strand
ATGCACATTTGTCAAACGCTATACCAGCGCAGCCGGAAGGGCCCGCACTGCAGGCGCAGGCCTCCTTTCATGACAGACCCTTACTCCTCTTTCTTCAAATAAACAGATACAAGGGTTCCTCCCCCCACCTGGCTTTTCATTGCCATCCTGCCGCCATGCAGCCGTACTATCTCCTTGCATATGCTCAAACCCAGACCGATACCCACAATATGCTTTGAACGGGATTTGTCGCCGCGATAAAAACGTTCAAACACCTGCTTGAGATCCTCCTCGGCTATGCCGATACCGGTATCTTTTACCTGTATCACAATAAACGAGTCTTCTTTTCTGAAGGAAATCGCGATTTTTCCCCGAGGAATATTATACTTTATAGCATTATCTATTATATTTACAAAGAGTTCCAGGATCGCGGCCCTGTCACCCTCAATCAATACAGGTTGCTCGGTTTTAGACAAAGTTATGCTTATCTGGTTATTTTTAGCATAAGAACGTAACAGCCTCACTGCATTAGAAATGATTTCGCTTAAATCTATTTTTTCTTTTTTCATTTCAGCCTTGTCAACACCCAGGCGCGCGATGGTGAGAAGCTTCATCACTATATCGGACATCAATTTCCCGGCTTCCTCAACGGTCATAAGGGCATTTTTGTACTCCCCGGCTGTCCTCTCTTTCCTCAGCGTAATCTCGCTCTGGCTCAGGATCACTGATAAAGGAGTCCGCAGTTCATGGGAGGCATCCGATGTAAATTGTTTCTGTCGTTCGAATGAATTCTCCAGCCGATCAAGGGTACGGTTAAAGGAGGCGGACAGGGTCCTCAGTTCGGCTGGTGTATTTTCTACGCTTATTCTCTCTGACAGGTTTGATTCGGAAATCCTGCCGACCGTCGCTGAAATTTCTTTTATCGGCATGAGAGCCTTTCTTGCAATGAAAAAAGCCCCTGACGCAGAGCTAATCATGACAAAAAAGATGGAAATTGCGAGAACAAGTCCATAGTTCCATATGACCGTTATCTGTTCCTGAATGATCTCCGCACACTGGATAACAAGGCCGGCTCCCCTGTCTTGTGTCAGACGGTTCTTTTTTTTATCGTTTTGCTCTTTATCCTTCAAGATATGGAAATTGACCAGCCTTGCGGGTCTGCCGTTCAAAAGGATGGTCTTGAAGTTTGTGCGATTCACTCCTGCCTGAAACGGGAGTATCAATTTTCCTAAGGATGTCGATTTCTCTATGGCGGTTCCATCAAGACGCCTTATCTGAAAGAAGCTTCCGGCCTTTGGCGATTGATATTCCCACATGATCTCGTCTGAGAAGTTGAATTCGGTTTCAGCGTCGGCTTCATTGATCAGTGTTGCGAGTGCCTTGGCCCTGGAAAGAAGGCTTGAATCAATGGAATCATAAACAATTTTGCCGAGGCTCAAATAAAGGAAGATCCCCAGTGCGCATAACGTCACAAAAAGGACAGCCAGGTAGAATGTAATAATTCTTGCCTTAATGGAGGAAAGCATCTCCTTATCCCTTCAGCATGTATCCCGCCCCTCGCACGGTATGGATAAGATTCATTTCATATCCCCTGTCTATTTTATTTCTGATGCGACTAATGAAGACATCAATGACATTGCTGTCAAGATCAAAGCCGTAATCGTAAATATGCTCTGATATGGAGGTCCTGCTCAGGACCTTATCCCTGTTCATGGCCATATACTCGAGGAGGCAATATTCCCTTGCCGACAGCAGGATCTCTTTCCCCGCCCGCTTTACCTGGTGGCCGGCCATGTCAATGATAAGGTCTCCTATCTCGATCACGGAGGCCTTGGTTTCGGAATTGCGTCTTAGCAAGGCGCGTATGCGTGCAAGGAGTTCTTCAAAGAGAAACGGCTTGGTGAGATAGTCATCAGCACCGCTGTCAAGTCCTGACACCTTATCGGCCAACGCATCCCTGGCCGTGAGCATAAGAACCGGCGTCCTGACTCCCGCCCCGCGAATTTTCTTGAGAATGGTCATCCCGTCGACAATGGGTAGCATAATGTCCAGGATGATGATATCGGAAGGCTCATTTTCCGCCATAAAAAGTCCGTCCTCGCCGTTATATGCCACGTCCACGGCATAGCCTTCATCCTCCAGCCCCTTCTTGATAATGTCGGCCAAGGCCTTCTCATCTTCAACAATCAGTATCCGCATGAACTATGTTGTCCTCCTATGATAAAATCAAAGATTTCGCAGCTCTTCCACAACTCCGCGACGGGAAATGATCTTCATCCCGAAAACCACAATGACTGTGGAAGCAATAGCAGTTGCAGCCAATACCGCCATGTATCCCCACGGTATGTAAAGGTGCTCGGGTGGTGGGTCAAAGACGCCGGTCAATACCTTTACCAGTATCTGCGCAATACCAAAGCCCAATAGGGTACCAATCCCACCTCCCCCGACAAGCATCAACAAACCCTCGCTCCAGATAAAGGCGCCAAGCTGGCGGCTCTTGGCTCCCAAGGCCTCAAGAATCGCAAAGTTGCGCCGCCGTTCCGACAAGCCGAGGGCCAGGATCAAACCGGTTGCCCCCATGACAAGCAATAATGCAAAAATCAGTTCCAACTGTGTGAGGCCGTGGAGGTTTACCGCGGTTAAACTGGAGCTGATGATCCGTTGCACCGAGCCGATATCCGTCACCTTGGCGCCGGCAAGTGAAGAAACCACTTTTCGTGCTCTCCCGGCAAGTTCTGCCGCATTACCTTCAGCCCGTATCAGGACGATTTCCCTTGCGTCCATTCCTGTTTTCTGTGCCATATAGGCGGCATTGGCAATCAGAAAAGAATCCTTCGGTGCGGTCGGAAATTCACGAACCACACCTATAAACCGGAAGGGAACCCTATGGTACTGATGGTCTGCGGCAGACTGTAAACGAAGATTCAGTTGATCTCCTTGCTGGAGCTGGAAATCTCTCCTGGTTTCTTCGGAAACCAGCACGCCATCCGGCTGTTTGGCCAGTTTCGAAAGGGTTGACTGAGCATTTCCGCTTGCAAAGAAGGCATTTGACATATTGGTGGCTTCGCCTATGTGCTTCGGGTCGATGCCGTAGATGTCCTGAAGATCCTTCCCTACATAGGCAAATCTATGCATCATCGGCTGCGCGCCCACAACACCCGGAAGCGCTTTCAATTCCTTGAACTTACTGCTTGGTGGTGACGCTGTGGAACCGCTTATCTTTACATCGGAACCATTTGTCAACTCCGCATCCACACGTGACTGAACATTGTAGGTCGTATTGAAGACGGCCGTGGAAACGGCAAAGGAAACGGCAAGAGCTACCAATACTACACCCCGGGTCAGAAGCACACGCTGACGGCCCAATGATGCTGCAACAACCCTGGAAAGGTTCCCTGCAATGGGGCTTAGAAGCCTCGAAAGCATCGTGGTTCCGCGTTCAAGGCCATTTTCCCAAAGACGCATGGATAACAGGACCCCGCCAATCCATAGGAAGAGGGGTGCAATAAATGCCTCATAATGGACGGATATCTGTGGGACACCTTCCGGAGCCAGCACGACCTGGTAGCCTGTGCTTGCCGTCCGCCAGTATTCAAGAAAGGCAATTCCCAGCACGATGACGTCCACATAGAGCTTCTGCCACAGGGGATTACCTGCGCGCCTCACCAATGCTTTTGAGGCTGCAACGGTGAAATGGCGGGCCTGTTTCCAGGCGGGATACATGGTGGCTGCCGGAGCGAGAAGAAAACCTGCCATGGCTGCACCGGCTATCCAGAAGAAAGTAAGCCTGTTCATCATTATGCCGGCGGACGTAATAAGTTTGCTTGTCGTGTAAGTCAGGACAATCCCCAAAAGCACGCCGCCTACCCCTGAAATCACGGCTTCCACAGCCTCAAACTTCAAGACTTGCGCAACTGTGGCACCCCTCACACGCAGCAGTTTCTGCCCGCGGAGCCGTTGTTTCTTTCCGGAACCCGCAACGGCCAGAGTGAGCAAAATCGCAAGTATCGCTCCCGGCAGTCCAAGGAATAAAAAGAGTACGCGTGCATAAAGTGCATCGGCCCGTACACCTGCCAAACGAGCTGCAAGGTTATTTCCCACTATTCCACTGCCCGAGATCCGTGCTTCAAGATTATTTGCCAGGCGATTAACCGCTACATAGGCGGCATCGGGGTTGCCGGACAGGTTATGCTTTATCCTTACGTGAAGCTGCATGCGAACCGTATCAGGACGAATCCTGCTCTGGGGATCAAATATCCCGTGCCATTGACCATCTGGAATAAGCAGTACATTATCCGGAGGTGCATGCGGCGCAGTACCGGGAGGTACCCCGACCGCCTGAAAAAGTGAATCGGCATTGGGAAGATCAACCACACCATCAACTTTCACCCGGACAGGGGGAAGGGTCATCCTTTTGATCGTAACGATATCGCCCTCTTTGACATGCAGATTTGCCGCTGTTTGCTGTGCAACCAGAACACCCTGTTCAGCTCCGGTGAGTTGGCGTATTTCTGTCGAAAAAAATTGACGGTAGCGTGCACTGATTCCCAGAACCTTGCCTGGACCCGTTGTCTGGACCGTGCCCCCTGTAGTGGCCGTAAAACCAGCGACATCAGCATAACCCACATGCTCCAAGGCGGTGTACGGGGTGGTTTTTCCAATCGCAGCTTGAACGGTTTTTTCATCGGCATTGGAAGAAAGGAGAATCTGCCAGTCTACAGGAACCTCGGAGATTGCGCGCCTGGTCATTGTAACAGAACTTGAAGCAATGAAGATCCCTAGAGATGCCAACAGGGTAATGGTTAACCCAACACCCCCTATTATTCCCGCCAGACGTTCCGGTCGGCAGGCAACTATGCCCTTAAGCCATTTAGTCATGAAATGCATTGTCCGTCTCCAGTTTACCGTACCGTATCTGCCATAGGGTATTCATGCGCTTTGCAATTGCCGGATCATGTGTTGCCACGAGAAGGGCCGCATCAGTTTCTTCAAGAGAAGCAAGAAACACATCGAACAGACCCTGGGCCGTAGGGTGGTCCAACTGGCCTGTTGGCTCATCTGCTAAAATAAGTTTTGGTCTGGATGCCAATGTCCGGGCCACAGCAACCCGCTGTGCCTGCCCCCCTGAGAGTTCTTCCGGTAATTTGTCGGCAATTGATTCCAGTGCAATACCCCTGAGTGCCTCAAGGGCGGAAATGCGTGCTCTTGAAGGCTCCACGCCCTCAAGCAGGAGCGGAAGCTCCACATTTTCCACCACCGTCAGAGGGGCAAGAAGGCTTTCCGTTTGAAAGATAATTCCGATCTTTTGGGGACGCAGTCCCTTTTTCGGGCCCAGTTCCGGCCATGAAACGCTTCCTGATGTTGGGGCATCAAGACCGCCCATAAGATGCAGCAACGTGGACTTGCCACTGCCCGAGGGACCAACCACCGCGATACGATCCCCGGCACTAACTGCACACGTGGCGGATACAAGTGCTGCTATGGGTGTTTTTCCGCGCATATACGTGCGGCCAGCGTTATTCATGCTTGCAAATATTCTAGCCATGATCCGCAATTCTCCCGTCAAATAGGTGTACGGTACGGTTTGCATACGCTGCCACCGGATCGCTGTGTGTAACCACCAGAACAGCACCGCCTTTTTTACGATAAGCATCCAGGAACTGCAGGATATGACTCTCGGTTTCCGCATCAACCTCGCCGGTGGGCTCATCGGCAAGCAGTACCTTTGGTTCGGCGGCCAGGGCCACAGCAAGGCCCGCGCGTGCAGCTTCCCCGCCGGAAATATGGGCAGGGCGCGCATGCCGCCTATGGTTCAAGCCGACCAGATTGATCAACTCGTCCAGATGCTCCTTGTCAACTTTGCCGGACAGTACCATTTGCAATTCAATATTATCTTCAACAGAGAGATGGTCCAATAGATTCCCCGATTGGAGCATGATGCCGATCATGCGTGCGCGTACTTTCGCCCGCACGGCTTCCGGCCTCCGTGTCATGCGCTCTCCAAAAACAGTCACATATCCACCGTCCGGTTCGTCAAGTCCGGAAAGACACGCTAAAAGTGTGGACTTGCCGCTCCCGGAAGGCCCCTGTATCGCAACGATCTCCCCCGCTTCCACATGGATACTGACCCCCCTCAGGGCGAGCGTCTCTTCTTCTGCGGCATGATAAAAACGGTAAATATCAAATGCCTCAAGAACTCTCATATTTCCTCCATCTAAAACTGCTTGATACCCTGTTCCATTGGTCGATGTTGTCGGCGCCAAGGGGAGCCCACAGCCTGAGTTCAGCCACTTTGCCGTTCCTGTAATAGAAGTAACTGTTATCTTCAAGCCGCACCTGTTTGTTGGTAACAGAATTTGGCTCCGAGTTCGATTCATATACTACGCGAACAGCGGGACCACTCTTGAACCTGATATCTTTGATACTCTTTATAACCACTGCTCTCCCTGTTTTTTTCAATTGTTTCACCTGGTTTTTGCGAACACTTTGAGCATCGGGCATTTTCCCCGCGTCTGTAATCGTGACTGAAAGCCCATCCAATTTGGACGTGAAGATAACATCTCCCCCTCTTGTTCTCCGTGCCCAGCCCTCAGGAACATCGAGTTCATAACCACCCCGCGGGGAAGCATACTTCACGAAGGCCTGGCTATCGGGAATATCACCGGATGGATTTCTTTCCGGCGCTACCGGCTGTTCCACCGAATTGCCGGCCATTTGCAGATAAGGCGAGGTGGTGGAATCCTTTGCCAACGCCTCGCTTGACTTATGGTACCCGCCAAAGCCCATGCTCAAGGCGAGGGCGGCAATTACGACGTATGTCTTCTTCAGATTCATAATCTTCAAACCTCCCAAAAGTGTCTTTTCCGGAATTCCGTGAAAATCGGGTTTTGTTTTAGACATTCCTTTACCGTCCCATCTCTTTTCATCAGGCACCTCTTACTTATCCGTTATGCCTTAGCAGTGATTTTCTATGAGGCACTCCGTTTATTAGACAAGAATTCTTCCACAATGTCTTTCACCTCTACTTCTTGAACATCTAATCTGGTTTTTGTTAAGTATGCAATAAGTCCTAAAATTACTGTAAAGAATACAATGTTTACAGTGGAAATACCTATCCCTACACCACCATCTTTTGGAATTTGAATCATCAAATCACCCAAAGATGCCCCTATCGGTCTTGTCACAATAAACGCAATCCAAAATGCAGTAACTCCATCAAGAGCTTTTGCAAAATAAAGCCAACCAGCCAATAGGAAAGAATATCTAAAAATGCGGGAGGAAATGCTTTCCCTCCCGCACCGCTCCGGTTGAGCCCTTTAGTTTGATCTATTCCCTGTTTCTCTTTGATTGTCTTTTCTCTCGCGATCACTATCAGTTTTCGTTACCTTCGGTTAATGGGGGAGCGGAAGATTTCCGCTCTTCCGCTCCTTCCTGCGCCTTTAGTCCTCTCTTTCGTGGTCGTTATCCTTTCTTTCTCTTTCCCGGCCTTCGGTGTCCTGCCTGTCCTTGTCTGTCCTCAGTATCATGCCATTGCCGGCATCAACCTTAACATCCACTATCTGGTTGTCGGTCTTTACGATCTCCACTCCATAGACAAGATAACCATTTTCATTTTCCAACTCCGCACGCAGTACCTTGCCCGGAACCTGTTTCAGGGCCGAATCGATGGCAGAGTTCATCGGTATCTTGGCCATCTGCGCCAATCCTGCTTCATCACTCTTAATCTGAATGCTGCCTGTTTGATTTGCCTGCTCGGCGCTCAGCGCCATTCCTCCGAAGGCAAAAAGGGCTGCCACAAGAACACCTGTAATAATGCCTAGTCTTTTCATGTTTCCTCACCTCCTTTCATATATAAGTTCTGAAAGCTGGATCCAATATCAGCTTACGATTGCATTATAGCCATGAAACATTACAGGAAGATGAACGCCATAGGGGATGCAACGAGGGGGGGGATTTCCCAAAGCTCAATCATGCACCAATTTCTGCAAATATCGATCTTCCCGGCATATGACGGATTGGTATCTGTCCTGGAAAAGATGAACGCCTGCCCGATTAGGAAACTCCGACAGGGGCGCCTGTGCCTTCTGTTATAGGATACCGCATAGTCCGTGATCAATCGTCTCCGGCGAATTATGTTACCATATGCACATAATTTGCCCATCTATTCGGGTTAATACCATAATCTCTTTATAAATCCGAAGAAAGCATCTACAAGGATTCCGGTATAAGGATTGAACAAGGCGCTATGGTGATTAAGAATATTATAGCCATTCCGGTAAAGGAGTTTGGGTTAAGGGCAGATCGGCTTACTTGGCATAGATTTCTTGGCGGGCGATATTGAGTTCTTTCGCAATATCCTGGACAGGGACATTAGCCGGCATGAAGACCTCGTGGGAGGGAAAAATCCCGAAATGCCGGCCCAAGAAGACAATCAACTTGTTCCGGCGGTACATCTGCCATGCGCTTGGTTTACCCAAGGCTTCCAATTTCAGTTGATCCTCCTGCCATTTCAAAAAGGCAGTGGTGAGAGATTTCATGGCCATGGTCACATATACCTGGACATAAACACCATGTTTGGTTTTTTTAGGTGGATGTTCAAAGTGCCGGTTTTGTTTTACTTCCCGAAAGAGTTTATTCTCTATAAGGCTGCGGTCATCCCTTGACACACAAGAGCTATTATTCTTATACTTCTTTCCGAAAAAGTACGTTCTT
>CAZONI010000126.1:0-8770 GCA_964581175.1 uncultured Desulfobacteraceae bacterium | reverse complement strand
AGGCGGATACCCTTTTCAGGCCTTCGGGGCAGAAGCCGCTGATCAATGAGGCCCTCTCAAGGCTCAAGAAAACCCGAACAGAACTCCGCGACGCCCAGCTTCCCGGGCAGAAATGGGAAAGGCACGATCAAGCGCTGCGTGATGCAAAACGCCGGCGGGCCGATCTCGTCCTTCAACTGGCGGAAAAGCAGAAAACGCAGCACCGTCTTCTCAGAATCCGGGATGCTTTTCCCTTGATCGGCCGGAGAAAGGAACTCCTGGAAGAGAGAAAGTCGTACAGGGATGCCGTGCTCCTTCCGGAGGATTTTGGAGAACGGAGGGCCGGTCTCCTCACCGATCTGCGAATCGCGGAAAACAAGAAAAATGATGCCTTGAAAAGCCGGAAGGAAATCCGTGAAGCCATGGGGCAGCTTGATGTTTCTGAAAACATCCTGGAGAAAGCAGGCCTGATTGAGCAACTGTACAAGGACCTGGGAAGTTATCAGAAGGCGGAAGGTGACCGCATTGAACTCCAGACAAGACGGAATGTCCTCTCGAAAGAGGCGAAAGAGGTCCTCTCCGGCCTCCGGGCAGACCTTCGATTGGATGACGCCGACAAACTCAGGCTGACGAGGCCGGAAACGGTCAGGATACGGGAACTCGGGAGCAGATACGAACGATTGGCAACCCTTCTTGAAAGCACCCGGGACGAGATATCGAGGGTTTCCCGGCAAGTCAGCGACATTGACCGGGAATCAGGGGCCCTCGATCCTCCGCTTCAGGTTGACGGACTGAGCGCCGCCGTAGAAAGCGCTGCCGACTGTGCCGCACTTGAAAACCATGCCCTTTCCGAAGAGGCGGAGATCAAAAGCTTCCTGGACTCATTGCGGATAACCCTCCAGAAACAGACCCTGTGGTCAGGGGCCTTTGAAGACCTCGAAAGACTCCCGTTGCCCTCGATCGAGACGGTCGATTCCTTTGATGATCGGTTTGATGAAGCAGAGAAGAACCGGAGCCGCATCCGGACGGAACTAAAGGTCCTTGAAAACACACTTCTCGGAATCGAAGGACAAATACGGGAATTGCGGCTGGGACAGGCGGTCCCGACCGAAGAGGACCTCGAAGACGCACGCCTTCAAAGGGAAGAGGGCTGGAAACTTGTCCGGCAGTTGCTGCAGCAGGGAACAGCGCCCGGCAGGGACCATGAGGATTTCATAAGCCTCTTCAAGCCGGCCCGGACCCTGGCCGACGCGTATGAACTCAGCGTCAAAAAGACCGATCAGCTCTCGGATCGGTTGAGACGCGAGGCAAACCGGGTCACCCAGATGACCAGGCTCATTTCAGAGAAAGAGATCGGAGACATCCAACGGAAGGACCTGGAAGAACAGCTTGGGCAGGCTGAGAATCAGCTTGCTGCTGTTAATGATGAATGGCTCAAGGTCTGGGAACCGGCCGGCATAGCGCCCCGATCCCCGAGGGAGATGCGCGCGTGGATTCCGGAGCAGCAGGGAATTCTGAAAGACCTGCGCGAGATCAGGGAACGAAGGGCAAAGGCGGATGACTTGAAGAAACGGATTGAAACACACAAAAGCGAACTGGATCGATGTCTCTCCGCTCTCTCCCAGCCCTCTGCGGGACTCGAAGAAACACTCTCGGACCTCACGCGGCGCTGCAGAAAGGTCGTAGAAAAACAGGAAAAAATCCGTGCAAAGCAGGAAAAACTTGCCTTTGACAAGAAAGAGCGGGAGAAGGCCCTGGAAGACGCACGCACACGTTGCAGCCGGATTGAAAAGGACATCTCCGACTGGCAGGGCGAATGGGAGCAGGCAATCCGGTCCCTGGGCCTTGATTCCGGCGCCTCGCCGGGGCAGGCCAATGCCGTCATGGACGATCTGAAAAACCTTTTTGATAAACTCAAGGAGGCGGACATCCTCCACAAACGAATCAAAGGAATCGACAGGGATGCAGAAGCCTTCTCCCAAAGGGTGACGGACCTGGCAGAGCACGTTGCTCCGGAGGCAAAAGAACTCCCTGTCGAACATGCTGCTGCCGATCTCAACGGACGTCTTACCCGGGCAAGGGAGGCAGGGACCGAATTAAAAGGTCTGGAGAAGCAGAGAAGACAGAAGAAAAACCAGATTGAAGAGGCTGAAAAAGGGATATCCGAGGCACGCTTCAAGCTGGACCGCATGTGCGAGGAAGCGCATTGTTCGGAATATGAGGACCTTTCCGAGGCGGAAAAGCGGTCGTCCAAACGCCGTCAGATAGAAGCCGGCCTGGAGGGCCTGGAAGAACAATTGCGCAAACTGGCCGCCGGGCTGACCGTAGAGGAATTCGTCCAGGATGCGCAGAAGGTTGATCCGGACGAGGTGGACAGCCGGATCAAGCGCCTTGACGAAGAGGTGGCTTCTCTTGAGGAGGAAAAGACCAGGCTCGACCGGACCATAGGCGAGGAGGGGAACGAGCTGAAGAAAATGGACGGCAGCGGCAAGGCGGCGGACCTTGCCGAGGACGCGGAGATGATCCTGGGAGGGATGGAGGCAGACATCGAACAATATGCAAGACTGCGCCTCGCCTTGGCGGTCTTGAGCCGTGCCATCGAACGATACCGCGAAAAGAATGAGGGGCCTGTGCTCCAGCGGACAAATGAGCTTTTTGCCGCCATGACCATGGGCTCATTTGCCGGTGTCCGGGCGGAATTTGATGAACACGGCCGCCCCACCCTCATCGGCGTCCGCCCGGGAGACAAAGGAACCGTAAATGTGGAAGGCATGAGTGACGGCACCGCAGACCAGCTGTACCTTTCTCTGCGGCTTGCAAGCCTCGAAAAATACCTCGAAAACAGTGAACCGCTTCCGTTCATCGTGGATGATATCCTCATCAGGTTTGACGATGAACGGTCCGTTGCAGCCCTGCGGGTGCTGGCGCAGTCGGCAAACCACACCCAGGTCATATTCTTCACGCACCACCGGCATCTTGTGGACCTGGCCGAAGCGAATATCGATTCCTCAATTCTGTTTGAGCATGCCTTGCAGGCTTGAGAGGAAAAAAAGGCAGGTTTTCTGGACTGCGAACTCTGCTGTTCTCGTAGGTCCGCAAGATTGTGACCCCTTTCCCGCCTCAGGAAATTCCTTGACCCGGTCGCCATCATATTTCATAATACCACACCTTTTTCCGCCTGAACCTGCTGAGTAATCGTCCGTCAATCGCAATTAATCCGATAAAAATCATTCCCATCCCCACAAATACATTCCATGCAAGCCGCTCTCCCAACACAGTCGTTCCAAGCAATATTGCACTTGCGGGGATCAAAAAGGTAACCAGAAGAATGTTCGTAGGACCGGATGTCGCCAAAACTCGAAAGTATATGATGTAAGCCAATGAAGTGCTGATTGCAGAAAGTCCGAACAGAGCCATCAGGGTCGCAGCGCTCGGCGACAGATTCCATGGCTGCTCGATGAATAAAGCTAACGGCGTCATCGTGATGGTTGAACCGCACAGCATTCCGGTGGCCAAAATGATTGGATGAATACCTTTAAAACGACGCCCGTAAATCGCCGCGCACGCATATGAAAGTGCTGCTCCCAGCACCGCGATTTGTCCGATTGCCTCAATACCGAACCCCCGCAACGACTCAATTCCTATCAATACAGCGACGCCAACCCATCCAGTTAATACGCCCGTGATCCGGTTGGCAGTGAGTCGTTCTTCTTTCGTCAACAAGTGTGCGAGGATAACACTAAAAATAGGTGTAGTAGCATTCAGGATGCTTGCGAGGCCGCTTGCAATATGGGTTTGCCCCCAGACAATCAGACAAAAAGGGATCACATTGTTTAAAGCGCCCATGATGAAAAACGCCCCCCACAAACGTAGCGATGAGGGCATTCTTTGACCTTTTACCTGAACAATGACCAGGAGTATGACGGCTGCGAGAGCCACCCGACATAATACAATCGTTAATGGTGTCATCTCTTTTACAGCCACTCCGACAAAGAAAAATGAGCCTCCCCAGATAATAGACAATAGAATGATAAGTCCCCACTCCTCTACTCCCATGACCCGGTTGACATTTTCACGAGTCGATGATTCATGCTTCTTTGCATTTGACGTTACCGCCATCCTCGGTGTTTCCATATTTTCTCTCCTCAACAATTGCAATGAACTGTTATTCACCCATTAGTCTATGTTTTGCTATCCATTTAATAATCATTTGGAGGATGATTCTGCGACCCGAATATTGCCGTTTTTTTCAGCAAGATTCGGGTGGACGTCATTGCTGTGCTCGATTAGATTATCTAAAGGAGAAAGACATATGGAGGCTGACATGAATCCTGAAGACTATTCACAGCAAACAGAGGATTTCAAGAGGATTGAAAAAGCTATTCGATTCATCGAGGTCAAATTTAAATCTCAGCCGACTCTCGATCAAATTGCAGAAAGCGTGCATGTGAGCAAATATCATTTCGATAGATTATTTAAACGGTGGGTGGGAATAAGCCCAATCCAATTCCTTCAATTTATTACTCTCGACTACACAAAGCGGAAGCTGCTCGAATCAAAGAGCCTTCTTGACACTTCGTTGGAAGCAGGCCTTTCGGGCCCCAGCCGTCTCCACGATCTATTTGTCACCTTCGAGGCTGTGACTCCGGGTGATTTCAAACGGCAGGGGGCCGGATTAAAAATATCCTATGGTTTCTGCAAATCTCCCTTCGGAGAATGCCTGCTCGCAATCACTGAACGAGGTATCTGTCATCTTGGATTTGTAGAAGAGGATGCCGGATCCGAAACGCTTCGCCGGCTGCTTGAAGCCTGGCCGGGTTCCAAGTTCATTGAAGAGCGGGAACGTATTCGCTTAATGGTGAAGGACATATTCAAGATTGATTATAAGCAAAGCCCGCGTCCGTTTAATTTGTATCTCAAGGGTACAAACTTTCAAATCAATGTGTGGAGAGCGCTGTTGAGCATCCCCGAAGGATGGATCGTGAGCTACCAGGACATTGCTTCGTATATCGGGCATCCTAAGGCGGTTCGGGCCGTTGGAAATGCTGTTGCCGTCAATCCCGTTGCCTATCTCATTCCTTGCCACAGGGTAATCGCTAAATCCGGAAACATCAGTAAATATCGTTGGGGATCTCCGAGAAAGAAGGCCATAATTGGATGGGAAGCAGTTAAAAGGCAGCAAGGGGAAGTTCGTCTTGATTCTGCCTCCGGTTATCCTGAGTGAGGCAGGTGGGACATCCCTCAGTTGTGATTCCGGAAAGCCCGCAGGGGTTATCCGGAATCCATGACCCCCTTTCCCCGATCCAACCTTTGCCCCCGTCGCCCCACGTGCTTGAGTCTGAAATTGCAGAATAAGGAGAGACTTTAAGTGCTGCATCTGATAATATAAAAACCAAACCTTTAATAGCTGAGTCGCCGAAACAATGTCAAAATCCTCGCTTGCATACAGAAACTTCCAGCTTGATTTCGCCAAAAACAGGGGGCGTTTGACCCACCGGCAGGCGTTGAAGCTCTTTACGGCCATGTGGGAGGAGGCACGGTCTCTCGGCATCCTTCCGGCAAAAGATCCCATGGAGGGAATAGCCGTCGACATCAGGATTGCAAAGGTGTTGAACTCGTGTTTGAAGAACTCCTTTCCAGAATAGGAACATATCTCTCCAAGCATGCCCTTTCCTACATGATTATCGGTGGACAGGCTGTCCTGTTATACGGGGAGCCGCGAATGACCAGGGACATCGATGTAACCCTGGGGCTTGACACAGATCGCCTCGCGGACCTTCTTGACGCGGTCCGGGAGCTTGCCCTCAAACCTCTTCCCGACGACCTGGAATCATTTGTGAAAGAAACCATGGTCCTCCCCACCTTGGATGAAAGTTCAGGGATACGTGTAGATTTTATTTTATCTTTTACGCCCTATGAAAGAGAAGCCATAAAACGGGCGAGAAAAGTGAGGATTCTGGGCCAGGAGGTCAACTTTGCGTCCCCGGAAGATCTCATTATCCACAAGATTTTCGCCGGCAGGCCAAGGGACCTGGAAGACGTGAGGTACATTCTGCAGAAGAACCCCGACCTGGACGTCCGCTATATCCGCAGCCGGCTCCAACAATTTGTCGAGCCTTCTGAAGGCAAAGACTTCCTCAAGACCTTTGAAGACCTGTTCAACGAATGTGCCCAAACCTGATTTCGCCAAAGGAATCTTAGGCTGCTACGACCCGAACCACCAGGAAGGGCCGCATCCCCGACCTTTCGTCCTATTGCCTTTTCAAGGGCAAAAGGGCATACTTGAATCGCATTCCCTATGACCACACCTGGAGGGCTCGATGGCAGAGAAACGCGATAGAACCGGCACCCAAGGGAAAGGCAGGCGAGGGCGGGTATCTGCGAGGACAAATGAGGAATGAACCCACGAGGCCCTGACAGCAAGAAGGAACTTGATGCGTTGGACAGGATGATCGAGGAGATCATTGTCGACGCTTACGGAGATGATGAGCAGCTCTGGGCCTTCCGGCAGGCCTTCGAGGACAAAGTCGATTTGCCGGCGGACGCTTTCGTCGTCGGCGAGCCGGTTTCGGTGATCGAGGTGGACTATGACGGCAACGAGCGACGCGGGTTGACTGCGAGATGCCGTCGCGAAGACGGCTCCGAATATGTGGTTGCGGTTCCCGACATTGTATTCTCTCAGGCTTCGGCAGGTGCAAATTACACCGCCGCCTATCGCAGGTGGCTCAACCTCGATCCTTTCCCTGCCGAAATGCAGGTTCCTTCCCCACGCAGGCGGCAGCACAAGGCCACAGCCGACGACCTCGACTTGAGCAAACCGGTCGAGCTGATCGCTCTCTCGGTCAAGGAGAGGGCCGCCCGGTGCCGCTTGTTGGGAAGTGACAGGGTCATTACCCTGCGCGCAAGCCGCCTTTGGGACGTAGTGCCTGGCGAGATTGTTACGGTCAAGGCACGAAAGCAATGGCGCTACGGTGGTCATCCGTATCTCTCCGGTGAGATTCGCTCGACCCGACTTGACGTGAAAACCCTGAATCTGGTCCCGTTAGGGCTGAAAGAAATGGGTATGTGGAACCCCGAAGAAGAGTACTGGGGAGAAGAAGGCGAGCCCATCGAGGAGTGGGCCAAGCCGATCATCACCCGTGGACCTCGACCCGAGTTCGAGATGGAGCAGGTGTTGCCCGGTGAGGATTCTGACGATCCTTTTGATGATCCCATCACTCGGTCCAACGATCTCAAAGATGCCGGCCATCGGGCAGAGGCGGCAAAGATATTGATGGAGTTGTGCCAGGCGGATTTGCGCTGCCTCGATGCCCATTCGCATCTGGGTAATTTCGTCTTTGACCACAGTCCTCAACATGCCATTCGACATTATGAAGTCGGTCAGCGTATCGGCGAGCTGTCTCTGGGAGACGACTTTGTCGGCCTGTTGCCGTGGGGCCTTATCGACAACCGCCCGTTTCTGCGCTGCATGCACGGCTATGGCTTGTGTCTCTGGCGTCTTGGGCGCTTTGACGAGGCAGAGGGCATTTTCCACCGGATGCTGTGGATGAACCCGTCGGACAACCAGGGAGTGCGATTTCTCATCGATGAGGTGAAAGCCGGAATAGCCTGGGAGGATAGTGAAAACATATAGCACTGCTCAGACCGGTAAAACACTGGCTCTAACGATTCAAAGAAGATTTACCGGAGCCGCTGACATCCAAACGAAGTAACGCGCGAGGGACCGACAAACCGCTGCTGCTGGCCGCCATTGATGCGGCAGCCATCATTCGCCCACAGGAAGCTGGAGCGATCCTGGTAGATTTGATCGCTTCCGACGACGATGACATTGTCGAGGCGGCGCATGAAGCCATGGGTATGGCCGAAGGCCTGTCGAGTGACGAATTCGATGACGACGATGAGGACAGGTATGACTACTGAGAAAGAAGGGCATTATATGAGCCTGTTGAAAGAAACAGCTATCGAATCAATTAAACGCTTACCGGAAGGGTGCACGCTCGAAGACATCATGTATAGAATTGATCTTGTTGCCCAGGTTTTTGAGGGCCTGCAAGATGCTGAAGAAGGACGGCTCATCACCACTGAAGAACTGCTCGAAAGAGTTGACCAATGGGCCAGGTAAGATGGACCGAAAAGGCGAGCAGGAATCTACAGGCCATATTTGAATATATATCGAATCGTCGGGGCAGAAAATGATATCGAAATCCTTGCAGTAATTCATGGTGCCCGTGATTTCAAGGGGGCGTTTCGGGAGGAATGGGAATTATTATGATCGACCAGGGTCCTCGGTTTTCATCATCTGCTTTTCGGATAGGAGCGGAGTTCGAAGGCTCTGTGAACCGGCCGAAATTGTCACTTATCTACTCCGAGGGATATCCCGTCCTCTTTCGTCCCTTTCTCGTACTTCCCCAGGAGTTTTGTCGCCTCAGCCCTGATTTCATTTCTTAAGGATTCCGGTTCCAGGACCATGGCCTGCGATCCCCAGCTCAGGGTCCATCCCTTTAGGTACGCCGTCTTCGCTGCCCCCCCCTCATCCTGGGCAACCAGGTCTTCCAAGAGTCATCACTTACCGAAGCTGTTTTTTCCCTACCCGCCGTCTCGCCTCCTGTCGCTATTTTACCCTTATATTATCCAACAGTCGTGCCGATATTCAGGGGTGTCTCTAACTCCTTTTGCGCCTGTTTTTGCATGGCAATGTTAACGGGTGACAGGATATGATCGATGATAAGAAGCGAGCCATCTTGGCGATCGATGATGAACCCTCCATCTTAAGGAGCCTGGAGGGAGTCCT
>CAZONI010000125.1:0-8793 GCA_964581175.1 uncultured Desulfobacteraceae bacterium | reverse complement strand
CGCAAGCGGGCGGGCAAGCTTGCTTGCCTGAACGCGCCGACGGCTGGATCCGCTGGTTGTGAGGCGCGGAGCGGCTCACGGCCAGCGGATTGCAATCCGCGGCGATTGTCGAGGGTGCGCAGCGTCCTCGACAACCATGGCTTAGGCTGACAATCCCTGACATCATTTCGTTAGTCACGCTCTTGAATCTCATTGCCAATTCCTTTCGGTCAAGGATAGTCCGTTACCTCATGAGTCCCGGCAGATAGAGTGCGATCTGGGGAAAGATCATCACCAATATCATTGCAAGGGCATCGCAGAGAAGAAAGGGAACTCCTGCTTTATAGATTTCCCCCATGGTCGTCTCGGGCGGCGACACACCCTTCATGACAAAAAGAATAAGACCAAAGGGCGGCGTTGTATTGGCCATCTCCATGTTGATGAGCATGATGAGCGAAAACCATAGGATATTCAAATGGAGAGCATTAGCAACAGGCAGATAGATGGGTATGGCAATCATCACCATAGAGAGATTATCCATGAAACATCCTAGGAAGAGAAGGAGCACCTGCATGACGATTATCACCATGATGGGAGATACGTTGAGCACACTCACCACCTGGATCAGACCGGCGCTCGCCCCCGAGAAGGCCATGATCTGGCTAAAGGCCATGGACCCGACAATAATCATAAACATCATCGATGTGATTCTTACAGTGCCGAGGATGCTTTTTCGCAATATGGTGAGGTTCAGTTTTCGGTAAATCGCGGCAAGCAGTATGATGCCCAATGCACCCAGGGCTGCCGATTCGGAGGGCGTGGCCACACCGAGAAACATGAAACCGATCACCAGAAAAACGATAGATCCAAGAGGCACGACATGGGCCATCGTCTCCCGTACCTTGATCTTAAGCGGTATATGCGGCACCTCGAACGCGGGTGCGAGCTCGGGCTGCAGCAAGCACCTGACTACAACATAGCTCCCGTAGAGGAATGCAAGGAGGATTCCCGGGAGAATACCGGCGATCAGTAGTCCCTCTACGGATATCTGGTTGAGGGCTGCAACGAGGATGGCGAGGGCGCTGGGCGGAATAAGCATGGAAAGACCGCCGCTCCCCATAATCGGGCCTATGCTCATCTCTTTTTTATACCCCCTTCGTTCCATATCCGGAACAAGTATGGATCCGAGCACGGCGGTAGTAGCCAGAGTCGAGCCGCTCATGGTGGAAAAGATGGTCCCGGCAATAACCGCCACCAGGGAAAGCCTCCCCGGGATCTTCCCAATCCAGTGATCGATAACATCGATGGCCTTGAATCCGAGTTGAGAATGGAACATCACCTCTCCCATGAGCACGAAGAGGGGGACCGGCAACAGGGAGAAAGAAGAGAGGTTCTGCTCCATATTCAGGATCAATTGCGTGATGCCGCTGCCGCCGCCCAGGAACAAGGCGGCTCCCAAGATATCGACTAAAAAGAAAGAGATGGCCACCGGCATCCCTGAAAGCATCAGGATGACCATCGTTCCCAGAAGCAGAATCAAGGCTTGATACCACTCCATGCCCCTTCTCCCATGAAATTGAGTCTGTGGCCACTCAAACGGCAGTGGCCACGAAAACTTACAGGTCAAATCCTATTTTTCTCTATTTGATCCGAAGTCTTTGAAGTGTCCGTGAGCCTTTCGGATGAACTCAATGGAAAAAAGGAAGCAACCTATCGGAATGACCATAATGACCAGAAACTCCGGAATCTTGAAGTACTCCAGTGTAGGTACCTTTCGCCTGTAATAGTCCAAGGTAACGCGAAATCCATAGTAGGCAAGGATAAGCAGCACGACAGAACCCATAATCGAGGTGATCATGTTTACGAGAGACTGGGTCCTTTGGCTAAGCGGGTTCAGGACAATATCGACCTTAATATGACTATCCTCTCTCAGCACGTAGGCGGCAGCCAGGAAGGGGATGTAAAGGAGGAAATATTGGCTGAACTGAACCACGCCAGGGATGGGTCTATTGAAAAAGTATCTCATAACCACATCGACACAAACGCCGACCGCGCTGGTCATCATCATGATTCCCGCCAACCATGCGAATCCTCTCATCACATGGTCCAAGAAACTGTTCGTCCTTGACATTATAGTCTGTCTCACTCCCGTACGCGGTTCTTAGGGGGTAAGCAGTTTTCTCAGTTTGGACCCCAATGTTGGATTTTGCTTGATCACTTGATCCCAACCGGCCTCGTAAGCCAAGTTCACGTACCATTTGGTGTCCGCAGGAGAAAACTGGATTACCTTCATTCCCTTTTTCTGCATTTCCTGAAATTCGTTTTCAGCAATTCCGGCCATGATTTTGGTGTATTTTCTTTCGTTTTCGATCATGCAGTCGGACATCAGCTTTTGAAGATGGCGAGGGAGTCTTTGCCACGTCTGCAGGTTGACGAGGCCTTCGATATTCATCTGATAGATTCTGGGTTCGAGGATATACTTGCAGACTTCAACCCATCCCGCCCGTATGTTTCCCAGCGCGGCCCATGCATAACCGTCAATGGTGCCCCGGTCAAGGGCCGTATAGATGTCGGATCCGGGAAGGGTCACTGTCACTGCGCCGAGCCTTTTGAGGAACGGTTCGTAAGTAGCCGAGACGCGAATCTTCTGTCCCTTTAATTCTTGCGGCCGCTTTACCGCTTTGTTAGTGAAGATCAGAAACTGTGGACCGAATTCCGCCCTGCCAAGATAATGGATTTTGAACTTTTTGAGGAGGTTCACTCGAAAATCGTAGTAGCCGTTCTTTCTTTCCTGCATCGGGGTAAGCCTGGTCAGGTGAGTATAGGCGGCGCCCGTAACCTCCCTGCCGTAATAGGACTCGCAGCCGAAGACCATGTCTACCACGCCGTTGCTCAATGCATCGAACTGCTTAAAGCCCGGAATCGCCTCCGGTCCTCCAGTATAGACGATCTCCAGTTCTCCCTTGGCTTTCTGGTTCACATCCTTCACATACGCCATCCAGGCGGTCATGCTGACATCGCCCTTCGGCAGGAAAGTGACCATCTTGAGTTTTATCGGTCCCTTGGCATAAACAGCCGGGTTCAAGACCAGAAAGGCACCAACCAAAAAAACCAAAACAAAAATGATTTTCTTCATTTTTCTATCCCTCCTTGAAGAAATGGTGAAAAAACCGGACAAACCCGCAAGAGTCAGCCTGACTCTCCCGGCCCTCTACGCTTTCATAACCTCCTTTCTTCCTGTGATCGGTCAGACGGACTTGGCATGCCCGTCGCCAAAGATGGTCATGGAAAAAATCCTTGCCGAAAGGGTTCCAAAGAACCCGTCAAGTTTCAGGAGACCTTCAACCAATCCACACTCTTTGCGGCTTCCTGTTGACCCAGAATCCGCCCCATATCGCTGAGATGCTCCACAATGGCCTGCATTGCGCTTTCAGGATCTTTCTTCGCCACTTTTTCCGCTATATTTCTGTGATGGAAGATGATGCTTCTCTTGTGTTCTTCCTGCCAGCTCTGCTTATAGATAAATTTGAACAGGATATCGATCAAGGATGCTTGAAAAATGGTCAACAGGGGGTTTTTGGCTGCAACAGCCAGGGTCCTGTGAAAATTCTCATCATGGCTTTTGAATTTCTTTTTCACCACAAAAAATCCCTCGGGTTCCTCGATCGCCCCGCCCAGATGGTGGCGACGTCTTCTTCCGTTGCGTTTTTGTTCGCAAGAAAGGCGATTTGGGGTTCAATAACGTCGCGCACTTCGATAATATCATGAGCCAATTTCAAAATGGATCGGTAAATACTGCCCCGGAGAGATGAAGCCGGCGAATGTTCTTTGAAAATCTGATTGAAACCGCAAACAGCCGCCGACAGTGAGCGCAGGCTCATAACGTGCTCTTTTTGTTCATACCTATCTCTTCGTGTTCTGATCCAAACACCGAACTTCGGCCTTACTTGGTTCAAAAACGCTTTTTAGGCAAGGAGATGAAAGAGCTGGGTCCCGGCAATGACAATGATGCCAAACATCAAATGAGTCATTACCTTCGCAGACCCTCTTACCCTGATATTTCGTCCACCATGGATCTTTCAAGTATGCATTCACTCTCTCGACACTACTTCTTTGGCCAAATCGCTTATGGGTAGCCGGGTCCATATGGATCTTTTCGCCCCGACGCGGGTTATTATCAATGATCGGCCTGTGCCCCAGGGATTCACTGAACCCATGGATTTGCGGGGCATCATACGCCGCGTCCATCAGGTCGTAGAGGTTCGTTATCCGTTCCGCACTCATCTGGGCCAATGGAATAGCAGCCTGGGAATCGTGCAGTGACGCTGATGTCAAAATGGCACTGACCGGAATATCTCCGTCGATACAGTCCACATGCAGCTTATAGCCGGTCCAGCTTTCCTTATACCCTTTGCTGTTTTTCTTTGTTCCGACATTGCATTGGCTCGGCAAATCGTACAGATTCTCCTCCAACATCCTTGTCGGTTGAAGATCCAACCTTTTCGGAGGCTTAGCCGCGACTCTCTCCCCCTTGGGAGGTCGTCCGGGCTTTCTCTTGGGTAACTTCTCCTTTCTTGTTTTGAACCTTAAATTGCTTTTGGAGATAATAGAGCACTTTCTTCCATATTAATCAATAACTTAATCGCACTCTTAAATACATCCTCCGCGGATAAATTCGCTTCCTTTATCCGTTTTGAAATTGGCTCTCATGAAAACCAATTTCCTTCCACTGGATAATTTCCCTCAACCTTTCCGAGATCCCCGACTCACCAATGTCCTTCGAGATGAAGGTCCCACTGGCTGTTCCTTCTTTTGACGTTTATAAGCCCTGCGTTCTTCAGGGTGACACGGCTCGTGTTGAAGATTTCCGCAAGTTCCCTTTCTGCAGGAAGCCTCTCGCCGGGAAGGATCTTCTTTTCGAAGATGGCTTTCTTGAGTTGAGCCGCAACTTTTTCATGGGCCTGGCAACCGTCCGCCACAGACTGGAAGAGCAGGGTCCCCAATTTTTCCCTGGTTGTCCTGGTTCCCACTTCGCCCCGGCACCTCATGTTGATGGATCCTTTGCCGAACGCGCTCCAGGGGCACTATGACACCCCGCTGGAAATCATTCCTATTGGTGAAACGTCATCTATCCCTGAACGGCTCGGCCATGCCCTCGTTTTTCCAAATCACCATATCCTTCCTTCCACGCCTTCTCAGTTCTATAGCCCCTGAAGGGCAGATCCCCACACAAAACCCGCAACTCCAGCACTTGCTTTCATCCACCCGGATCCTGGATTTTCCGTCACGGATTTCAAACACGTCATAGATGCAGGTCTTTTCACAGAGCCCGCAGCGGGTACATTTCCCATCTTCGATGATCGGGACATAGGGGGCGTCCGGAGGCAAAGTAAAGGGATAGGGCTCCTTATCAGTCAAGGCGCCGGACGACCTTATGAGGGGGAAAACCCGCCCGCGGAAGGCGTCGATGGAAGGATAGCCTTTTCTCCGCATCCAATTGGTGAGGCCTTCATGGATCTTATCCAGGAGTTCGGCACCGTGAAAATACATGGCCGATCCCACGCCGACCAGGGGGCAACCGCAAAGGAGGTATTGAAGGGCGTCACTCCAATCATATACGCCCCCTACGCCGATGATGGGGATGTCCACGACTCTTCTCATTCTTACGACCCTTGCGAGGGAGTAAGGCAAAAAGGCCCTACCCAATACGTAGCCGCCTATTGAGGGGGCGCCGAAGGGAACCTGGTTCTCCACATCTATAATAATGCCGCTAGGAGCATTATGGGCTGTGATAAAATCGAGCCCGGCCTCGGCCCACGATTCCACCAGACTTTCCAGCGGTTCCAGGGTAGGGCTGAGCTTCAACCCCACGGGAATGGGGACCTCCTCTTTGATCCGGCGGATAATTTGGGTGGAGATATCGGAGCGCTTGGCAAATACCGCCACCGCGGAGGGAGACGAAAAATTCAGTTCCAACATATCTGCCCCGGCCTCTTCAAGGGTCCTGGCGGTCTGCATCCAGGAAGCCGTATCCAAAGGGTCCTCAAAATAGCTGGCTATCAGTTTCAATGAGGCGCCATGGCAGATTTCGGCTGATCTGAACAACAATTCAATGAATTCAGGTGGGTCCAGTACATGAGGAGCAGCCAGGGAAAGCAGACAGGGTCCCTCTCGGTAGCCTTTCCCAAAAGTCCTGAGGGGGAATTGGTACGGACGCACCCGGATTCTGTGCCTCGGACTTGTGGTAAAGGTTTTGGTAACCATTCCTCCGATATTCCTTTGGGCCAAGTCTTTTATCAGGGAGAGCTGCGAGGTATATTCAGAGGACGAGACCAGAACGGGGCTCTTGAATCTTAATCCGGCGACCTCTATGGCTGTGTCGAGATGTGGAGACAAGAAAAATCCTCCAACAAACGGTTTCGGAAAAATCGGAACAAGATCCTTAACCGGCATTTGGACTTTTTATATGGTTAGTAAGTATTTACTCGTATTATCAATATAATACATAGCGCATTAATTCATTGCGCATAGTTTGCGTACGACTTCGCGACCAGATCTCCATTCATTGAACTTTGATTCAACAGACTCAACCACATTCTGGAGGATAGGAAAGTACCGATTGTGCAGGCAAAGCCTTCGTGTCAATTTCCAGAGCCTCTCAATCGGATTCAAGTCAGGGCTGTAAGGCGGCAGAAAATCTAACGCAAATCTAGTGTTCCGTAACAGAAATAGTTTTACATAATCTTTCAAGTTTTTCGAAGATTGATTCCGCTGTCGCAGTCCATACAAAAGGTTTTGAATTTCGGTTGTGGTTTTTAACAAACAAATCGATTTTTTCAGCGAGCTCCTTGGTGCTCCGAAAAGATCCCCTGCGAATTGCCTTTCGGGTGATTATCCCAAACCATGTTTCGACCTGATTGAGCCAGGAGGAATAGGTGGGGGTGAAATGGACATGATACCTGGGTTTCCTCGCAAACCAAGAACGAACCCTCTCATGCTTGTGGGTTGCATAGTTGTCCATGATAATATGCACGTCCAGTCCCGGCGGCACATTGGCGTCAATATGGCGGAGAAACTGTAAAAGCTCCTGATGACGATGCCGCTTCTTGGGCTGGGCCAAAACACCTCCCGTTGCAACATCCAGGGCAGCAAAAAGGGTCAGCGTCCCGTGGCGGAGATAATCATGGGTGTAGCCTTCAGCGTAACCAAAACCAAGTGGAAGAGTCGGTTGAGATCGTTCAAGGGCTTGGCACTGGCTTTTCTCATCCACACAAAGCACCAAGGCATTTTCAGTAATGACAACTACACGGCGGCCGCTCCGAGAACGGACTTTCCGAAGGTTTTTAAGGAACGTATGGAATGTCACGGCCTTGAATCTTCCCTCCTCTCTTTGCAAAACCAATTTCCCGTCGCGCAGCCGTACAGCACCAAAGTAGCCCCCGCTCTTTCGTGTGGGATGGTGCAACAACACAGGGTCCTTCTCCTCCGGGGGTACCCACATCAGGCAGCGCGATCCATATCGCTGAAAATGGACTTCATCGGTCGACCGGAGATCGATTCCTTGACCCACCACGAGCTTTCGAAGTCTTTTTATATGCCTCCTGAACTTCAGGACTGGCTCGGCCAATCAAAGGTCGCGGTTTGCCCAGGCGAAAACCAAAGGATTTGAATATGTATTGGCACTGGCGAACCCCCAAGGTCACCCCATACCGCTTCTTGATGAACTCGGCCAGCCCTTTGCCATCCCACAGACCTCTTGCGATCCCTACAGACTCAGGATCTTGTCGCAGAACAGACCCGATTTCCTCCATCTGTTCATCGCTCAGTCGACGGGGACGGCCAACTCATTCTCTTTCAACAAGACCGGCCAAACCTCTCTCTTCGAAGCGATGGACCAAATATTCAACTGTTCTGGGCGAATCCCTCAGAAGACGGCTGACCTCCGGACAGCTCATCCCTTGGGCCACCACCAATACACCATGGAGGCGGTGGTCATATCGTAACTCCTTTGAACGATGGATTTCATCCTGCGATCCGAGTACAACAGTCGATGCATCCGTGACGGTAAAGGGTTTCATGAAAATAGATGATCACAAAGTCGCTCCATGCGCGATTATGTTTTGCGTCATGTATAACCAGATTCACGATATGACTATCCAGAAAACCAAACCAGAATCTTAACATGTTATTAGTGAATGTTTAAAGTATTAATATATTTGGTTTGATGCCCTGTCAACCCTTTTCTTAATTTTTATGTTTCGCAGCAGCATTTTCTGAATTTATATAATAAAACCAATATATTATACTAATATTTTCCCAGCTCATCCTCCACTTGGGACGTAACCGTCAGACGAACCCATCTATTGTATCAGAGAGATGACTCAGCAGAAGCTTGCCAAAGGCCCCTGCTATCGCGATTATCGCAATGAGCCCGGTAGCTGACCGGTAGGGTACCATAAGAAACTCGGTGGCAAAGATGGGCAGGAAGGCAAAAGGAATGACGAGAGCAAAGGCGATCAGCAGATAGGAAAGACCAATGAGCCAAAATGAATTGTCCCGGAAAAGCGTCATGTAGGCGGTCTTGATGGGTACCCGTTCGAGGGTCCTGGAATTCGGGTCAGGAGAACCCTCCACCCGGGAGGATAACTCCTTACCAGGAAAAAGTTCATTCCGGCCGCCATGAACGCCAGCATACCAAGACTCATCCACGCCGCTCTCCAGTTAAAATGTCCAACGATCAGCGGTATGAGGATGCTTACCACGGCAATACCTGTGGCGCTGCCCAGGTCCACAATCGCCAGTGCTATCCCTTCG
>CAZONI010000124.1:0-8919 GCA_964581175.1 uncultured Desulfobacteraceae bacterium | reverse complement strand
AACCGGATCATCTCCAGGTCATCGAGTTCCGGTGGATGCTCCTGCCTCCACCAATAGCAATGGCTGCAATGAAGATTGCAACGATGCGTTACATCGATCGCTGCCGTGGTGGGTTGATCCGTGAACAGCCACCTGGAGAGGAGAACCATTTTTCCAAGGTAAGACATCGTCGATTCCTGCAGTGCCCCAAATGCATTTATGGACGGGCACCAGGCAAACAAGAATAGAGGTTGAGGCTCGCGCACCGGTCGGTCTTTCCTGCCGGCAAAAAAATGGCGGAGAGAGAGGGATTCGAACCCTCGAACGAGATTTCTCCCGTTACTCGCTTAGCAGGCGAGCGCCTTCAGCCGACTCGGCCATCTCTCCGCAAACAAACTACGCTGCTTATGCTGCCGGTTATCACGGCATGTCAATCTCAGGCCGCGACCTTTCATACACCATGGCGGAGGGAGTAGGATTCGAACCTACGGTCCCTTTCGGGACAACGGTTTTCAAGACCGCCTCCTTAAACCACTCGGACATCCCTCCTTCTGCCCGCATGGGAGGTACAATAGTAGCGAAATTCCCTTTAGGAGTCAAAAAAAATAACTATAGCTCCACCATATTGTCTCGCATTGAGCGGATTGTTTCTGCATAATCCTCGCTGTAAAAGATGGCCGATCCGGCCACAAACACATCCGCTCCTGCCGCTGACGCCCTGCCGATCGTGTCGGGTCCAATGCCTCCATCCACCTCGATTTCCACCGAACATCCCCGCTCGACGACCATTTCCCGCAATCGCCTGATCTTGGGCACCACTGACGGGATAAACTCCTGTCCTCCAAAACCCGGGTTTACCGTCATCAGGAGAACCATGTCCAGGTCTTCAAGGATATATTCAAGGCCGTTCAAGGGGGTCGCGGGATTCAGGGAGATACTGGGCCGGGCGCCCTGGCTCCTGATATGCTGGATCGTTCGATGCGTATGAATCATGGCCTCCGTCTGCACGGTCAGGATATCCGCTCCGCTTCGCACAAATTCGTCGATAAAGAGGTCGGGATCCGTGATCATCAAATGCACGTCCAAGGGCAATCGGGTTATCTTGCGTACCGCTTTCACAATCATGGGCCCGACGGTGATATTGGGCACGAAATGGCCGTCCATGACGTCTATATGTATGTAATCTGCTCCTGCCTGTTCCACGGCCCGGACCTCTTCTCCAAGTCGGGAAAAATCGGCAGAAAGGATCGAAGGGGCTATCTTTCCCATCTCATGTCCTCCCGGGTTACTTTGATCAGTGTCAATTCAATTTCTCAAAAACGCCGCCAAAAAAACCATCGGTCCCGTGCAGATGCGGGAAGCACTTGAGAAATCCTTCATCATTCACAAGGTCCTTCGCCCACGCCGGGGCACGTTTCCGAAGATCCACGAGTTTCATCTCCCTGTGTCCGCGCAGGAATGCCTCCGCTACATCCTCATTTTCCTCTCTGGAGAGGGTGCAGGTCGCATAGAGCATTTTTCCGCCGGGCCGCAACAGCAGGCAGGCCTCGTCAAGAATGCGTTTCTGGAGTTTCTTCAGACGCAGGAGATCCCCTTCTTCCCGGTTCCATTTCACGTCGGGGTGCCTGGAAATAACCCCCAGAGCCGAGCAAGGACCGTCCACCATGATCCTGTCAAAAGAGCATCTCAACAACCTGGAAAGACCCTGCTCTGCGTCGCCCGCCAGGGGCTCGATCACATGGATGCCCAGGCGCAGCGAGCTTTCGACCAGCTTCTGCAGTTTCCTTCGATTCCTGTCAATCCCGACAATCAAACCTCTGTCCCGCATGAGCTGGGCCATATGTGTGCTCTTCCCGCCCAGCCCGGAGCAGACATCCAGAACGGTTTCTCCGGATTCCGGAGAAAGGAGATGGGAACACACCTGAGCCGCTTCCCCCTGGACCTGGAAATAACCCGAGCGCAATGACGGCGAACGGTCAACGGGTCCTTTCAAACCCTCGAGGACCAGACCCTCCGGAGCAAAATTGGTGGGCTTTGCCGCTATACCCTCCCTTTGGAGGAGAGCAATCAGTTCGGCGCGGGCTATCTTCAACGTATTGGTTCTTACAACAAGCGAAGGTACCCTGTTGCCGGCTGCGAGAAGTTTTTCCGCGTCTTCTTCTCCCATCTCCTTCACCCACCTGCGGACAAGCCACTCAGGATAAGAGTGACAGACAGAGAGGTAATGTATTACATCGGAAGAACGATCCGGGCAGCAGATATGCATCTTTCCCCTGCAGACCTGCCGCAAGATCCCATTGACCGATCTCACCACATGGTTTGCAGCAATGCCCTTGACTTGTTTGACCGCTTCATTCACCGCAGCGGAATCCGGGACACGGTCCATGAAAAAGATCTGGTAGACCGCGAGACGGAGCACATTCAGGACATCCGGCCGGATATTTCGGAAAGGGAAACGGAGGCCTTGTTGAATGATCCAGTCGAGGCGAAGACGCCATCGCAAAACGCCTTGAACCAGGTGCAAAACAAAGGCCCTGTCCCTGTCGGAACCGGCAGTATCCCGTTGGGCGGCCCTCTCCAGGGAATATTCAGGATGACGCGAGCGCCGGTCCAGATCGTTCAGCACCTGGAGTGCCAGATTCCTCGGATCCACGTGTCTTTTCTCCCAGGAAAATTCGCATCCCTCTTTCCACCAGTTCAAGATCCACATCGGTATCGTAGCACGGTCCAAACGGCCTTCGATTAAAAATACCGAAGACAGGGATAGGATAGCTGTCTTGAATACCGGAGGTAAGGTCGCGTTCGCAGGCCACCCCGATTATGATATCCGGCCTTTTCTCAACCACGATCCTCCTGGCCAGGGTGCCCCCCGTGGCCACGGAAACCGATATCCCGTATTCTTTCGAAAGCGCCACCAGGTCTTTGATCTTGCACTTGCCGCAGGCCTTGCAGTTTTCGATATTCCCGGTAATTCTCACCCGGCAATCGTGATTTTGCAGACAGTGGGGAAGCAAGAGGAGCAACTTCTCGGGCCTGACCCTTTTGGCCTCGGCCAAAACGAGCCGGTTATTGATGGCCACAAAAGACCGTCTCACTTCATCTTTTTGAATGCCCAGCAATTTTCCGATGCCCACGAGCACGGGAAAAAGCACACGGATGACCACGCCTCGGATCTTCTTGCTGAAGAAGAGATTCTTTCCACGCAGAATCGTCAGCACGAGAGTCAGAGCGCCGCCAAGACAAAAGGCAACTACTGCCCCGAGCACGATGGCGAGCAAAAGCGGAAGGTGTGCGTTAATATGTCCCAGACCGACATAGGGAACCCACCAGAGCAGGAACGCCAGCCCCACGATAACCACACACGCAATGAGCAAAAGAAAAATGAATGTCCGCTTTTGCGGGTGCTCTCCCAGTCCTTCAGGCCCTTCCACTGCACCTCACCTCAATAGTTCTATTCCAACAGGAAACGGCTGCCTTCACATACCATTGCGGACTCTCGGATATGCAGCAGGGCTATTCACCCAAAACGGTCCCTTCTGCCACGCGGAACCCCCGCAGGAACTCTCCGGCTGCGAGCCTCTTCTTTCCAGCGAGCTGCAACGCCTGGATCTCAATCACTCCGTCTCCGGTTTCGACCACGATACCCGCATCAGTTGCCCTGACCACCCTCCCCGGCGTTCCGATCCCTCCATTCTCTTGGACCTTTCGCGACGAATAAACCTTGACCTGCTTTCCTGAAAGGGTTGTTGCGGCTCCCGGCCATGGGTCAAACGCCAGGATTTGTCCATGAATCTGGTCCGTGGATCGGCTCCAATCTATCAGGGCCATGTGCCGTTCAATCTTGGGAGCATAGGATGCCAGGGAATCCTCCTGCTCTTTGACGCTGATTCTTCCCTTTGTCCAGTTTTCCAGAACCGTTATGATGAACCTGCCGGCCAATTCGGACAGCCGGTCATGGAGTTCTCCCGCTGTTTCATTCTCGAGTATAGTCAGCCCCTCCTGGTACAGGATGGGTCCTGTATCAAGCCCCTCATCCATTTGCATGGCGGTCAGGCCCGTACGGGCTTCGTTGTTGAAAATGGCCCGTTGAATCGGCGCTGCGCCCCGGTACCGTGGGAGGAGCGATGCATGGATGTTGAGGGCCCCCCATCCGGGGATTTTAAGCAGGGGTTTCTTCAATATCTGCCCGAAGGCGATAACCACAAACAGATCCGGCGACAGGGCGCCGATCCTGGTGCAAAAAGAAGAATCCGATGTCTTTTCGGGCTGCATTACATCGAGCCCAAGCTCGATGGCTGCCTGTTTGACCGGCAAAGACGCGGGCTTCCTCCCCCTTCCCCGGGGCCGGTCGGGCTGGGTAACCACACCCAGCACGTGGTGCCCGCTTGCAACAAGGCTCTTCAAGGTCGGCACGGAAAAAGCCGGCGTTCCAAAAAAAATGATCCTTGGTTTTTCGGGCAGATCTCTTCTCTCAAGGGGGCTCACGAGTGATTGATCCGAGATCATGATCCCTTCTGTCTCTTTTTCAATTTTTTCTTGTAGAGGGCCCTTTTGAGGCTGCTGATATGGTCTATGTAAAGGGTACCTTCCAGGTGATCGATTTCATGCTGCAGACAGATGGCCAGCAGGCCTTCCGCATCAATAGTCACGGGCTTCCCATCCCTGTCGAAACCTTTGACGCTGACCCGGGCCAATCTGGTCACCTCGGCTGAAAAATCAACGACACTCAGGCAGGCCTCTTCATGAACTATCTTTCCCTCTCCGTCAACGATTTCAGGGTTGAGAAGGACGAAAGGGGATTTCTCATCTTTTTTCGGATTTCTGTCAAATACAATGACACGAATCAAATTCCCGACCTGGTTTGCCGCGAGGCCTATTCCGGGGGCCGCATACATGGTCCTGATCATCCCATCTAAAAATGCCTGCAACGCCCCATCAATATCCATGACCGGATCTGCTTTTCTTCTGAGCACGGAGTCGGGATAGACATGTATCTTCATTTTTTCAGAATGCTCGTCATTCATGCTTTCCGCCTCATGAATTTTTTTCCATCTTAAACACTCTCTTGAAATAAATCAAGGCAGCGTGCGCACAAAACCCCCTTGACTTTTCACCTCTATGTCCCTATTGAAAAATCATGATGAAAAATATCGCAAATTTCCTCTTTGAAGTGGGTATGCTCAAGAAAACACCCCGAACCGGATATCAGTTTCTCGGTTCCGGAGATGAGTCGGTCGCGGCCCATTCCTTTCGGACCGCAGTCATAGGCTACGTCCTGGCGACGGCTGATCCCGCTGCCGACACCCAAAAGGTGGTATTAATGTGCCTTTTTCATGACTTGCCGGAGGCAAGAACAGGGGATCACAACTATGTGAACAAACGGTATGTCCAGGTATCTGAAGACAAAGCTGCATCCGACCTGGTGAAGGGACTTGGATTCGGAGATGAGCTGCTTCAGTTGGTACGAGAATTCAACGAGGCCCAAACCATCGAAGCCAGGTTATCCAAGGACGCTGACCAGCTGGACCTGATCCTTGAATTGAAGGGACAGAAGGACCTGGGCAACCCGTATGCCGGAGAGTGGCTCTCGTACGCCGTGAAAAGACTCATGAGTGCCGGGGCAAAACAACTGGCCGGCGAAATCCTTGAGACAGACAGTACTGACTGGTGGTTTGAGAAGAGAACAGACTGGTGGGTGAATGGTCCCGAAAATCACTCGGACACATAATGGTCTTTTTGGCCGGGATCCGGCCAAGACGGTCATGAAACTCAGCGTGGTCATTTCTCTCGCATGCCATCTCGGTATCGTTCTCGCCGTCCAGAAGGCGTTGCCGCTTCATTGGACGATTGAATCTTCTCACGCCTACCGTGTGGAACTCATCCGGCCTCCGGTGGACCCCTCTGAAACGAAAGAAGGTGGAGAGGCAAACCTGGCCAAAGTCGCCCCGCTTACCCGCACGCCGCCGGAAGAGACCGAAGATACCATCTCTCTTGATACGAGCGACAAGCGATACAGCTCCTACGCCAGGGACATCAAGGCGAGGCTCATGAACCATTGGAAATATCCCCGCGAGGCCCGGAAAAATCTCCTGGAGGGGAAGCTGTTGCTCCTGTTCACACTCAATCCGAAGGGAGCTCTGATGGATCTGCGCATCCTGGAGCCTTCCAGTTCCCGCATTCTGGACAGGGAAGCGATGAGGGCCGTGCGGGCCGCAGCGCCTTTTCCTGCTTTTCCCTCCTCCGTGTCGGTCGGCAGGCTTCACGTGAAGGCCAAGTTCGATTACAGGCTCACTGCCCAGGCAGGTCCAGGGTGATGATATGAGTATCCTGAACGGTATTCTCTGCAATATTCGAGGACTCTGGTTAGCGCTGAAAAGTCCCAGACTCCTTTTTCTCGGGCTGCTCCGTTTTGGCGTCATCCTGGTGGTAACCATTGCAGCTTCCTGGCTCATCCTGTCCTATCACGCACAAATCCTGGATCTGATCTGGCGCAAACCCGAAAGCCCCATGATTGTCTGGCTGTGGCATATTGCCTCCTGGTTTCTCTCCTTCATACTGGTGGGACTCTCGGCGGTCCTTTCCTATCTCCTGGCCCAGATCCTCTTCGCGGCGGTTCTCATGGACCTCATGTCCAGGGTCACGGAACGCCTGTTGACCGGGCGTGTATCAGAATCGGGAAAATTACCCCTCGTTCAACTGTTCTTCATTCTGCCAAAACAGGAACTCCCTAGGACGATCATACCGGTCCTGATTTCCCTGATCCTCATGGTCCTGGGATGGCTCACCCCCATAGGACCGCTTTTCATGATCCTTTCATCCGGGGCCGCGGTTATCTTCCTTGCATGGGATAATACAGATCTGGTGCCCGCAAGACGTTTGATCCGCTTCAGGGATAGATTCCGTTTTCTCCTCAAGAATCTCCCCTTTCACCTAGGATTCGGGTTGCCTTTCCTCGTCCCCGGCCTCAACATCCTGTTCCTTTCTTTCGGGCCGGTCGGTGGCACCATCTTTCACGTGCAGAGGGAACAAGGCGGAGCCGGATCGGCAAAACCCGTTGGAAAATAGGAAGGAAGAGTGCTCAGCGGGATTGGGAGCGCCCGTTCAGAAATGCGTTTTGGACACGGTCGGGCTTCCAATCCAGAAATGAGATATTTTTTACAAGGTCAAGGAAAGCAAGGGATTACGCGGAGACGTACTAAATAGTACGCCGCACAAGTAATCCCGCAGGTTGACGCGGAGATTGTGAAAAACAGCCATTTATGGATGGAAAGAGCTATTTCTTCAGGATAACCGGACCACTATCATACTTTCCCGAGATGACCTGATTCCAGAACGTGCTCTTATCCTTCTGCCACTGGGGACCGAATTTTTTGTTGAAAAAGCCTCCCAGGCGCTCGAACAATCTCCTCCAGCCTAAAGGCCTGTCCAGGGTGAGCACATCTTCAAGGAACGGTACGATATCTCCCATTCTCTCCTTCGGAATGTAGGCCCTGGCACCCATTTCAATGGATTTCCTGAGAGCCCGGACGGAAAGGACGTGCGCGGTCAACATGACGGCGGGAAAACCCAGAAAAACAGCCGCATTCAACAGGTCGAACCCACGCACTCCCATGATATCAAGGATCACCAGGTCGTATGTCCATGACCTGAGCAGATGATAGCCGCTCTCGTAAGCAGTTGCCTTGTCCAGGACCAGGCCTTCAAAATCTTCCAGTTGTTCGGCCAGGCTTTCGAGTACATCGGGCTCGTCATCCACCGCCAGCACCCGCTTGTTATTCAGAACACTTTCCATCATTCAGGAACCCCCAACCCGGACAAGCCGGGAATGACAAAATGACAAAGCTCAAATGCCAAATCAAATCCAAATGACAAAACCCCTGTTCCGTTGAGGACGAAAGTGAGTCTTCTCCTGGAGAGCGGAAGGCATCAGGTGGTCTCCCGTGGGCGCTCTGGGAGGAAGTTTTTTCTGAAGTGACTGGTGAGAGGGCGCCGTCTTTTCGTGACGTATCTCTGGGGGAAGCCGCAGCCATCCCGAAGGGTGGAATGCGGAGGGGGCAAAACTCCCCCGGAGATAGGTCACAGAAAAGACCAGCCCGGAGCCTCGGAACGGAAGAAATGACTTCCTTCCAGAGCGCCGGAATTTATCTGATACTCACTCTTCCAAACCCCGGATCGGCAGAGACTATCCGGGTACCCACCAGAGGTGCGTACTCAGTTACGACAAAGAACTATTTGATTCATCCAATCGCGCTATTCATCCATCCGGCGGCGTTCCTCATCCCTGATCTCCCGCCGCAACAACTTGCCCACCTTGGACTTGGGGAGCATATCGCGGAATTCAATATAACTGGGGACCTTATAGGCCGCAAGCCGTTCTCGACACCATTTGAGCAATTCCGCCCCTCCCACTCCCCTTGCATCTTCTTTCAGCACCACAATAGCCTTGATCCGTTCTCCGACCTTCCGATCCGGTACACCCACGACACAGGCCCCGATCACAGTGGGATGATCCTGGAGGACCGCCTCCACCTCAGACGCGGAGACGCGATAGGCCTTGTGCTTGATGATATCGGCAGACCGCTCCACGTAGGCAAACTCACCATCCGCATCCTGACGGACAAAATCCCCCATCCTGTAATAGATCTTGCCGTTGATTTGCACATATGCCCGCGCGGTCTCTTCGGGTTTCTTCCAGTACTCCTTTATGGTATACGGAGACGTCACCAGAAGCTCCCCGCTTTCACCCGCCGGAACGGGCTCTATGGAATCAGGATCCACGACAATACACTCTCTGCTCTTGAGGGGCATGCCGATGCTCCCCGGCTTTGGCTTCCTGTCAATACGGCTGTACGTGACATGGCCGGCTTCGGTGGAACCATATACCTGGTAGATGGGGATGCCGAAACGTCCTTCCCACCGGTTGAAGACTTCCACGGGCAA
>CAZONI010000123.1:0-8943 GCA_964581175.1 uncultured Desulfobacteraceae bacterium | reverse complement strand
GATGCGAGCATCTCATCCGCAACTACGATCCCTGCATCAGCTGCTCGGTCCATTTTTTGAAATTTGAACGCACATGGCGCGAAGATCCAGCAAAAAACCGATCCTGATCGTCACCTGCGGCAATCCGGATGCCGAAGACGACGGCTTCGGACATACCGTGGCTGAAGGCCTTCGTGCCGATCCAGCGCCAGGCGTGACGGTTGTGGAATTGGGAACCCGCTCGGCGGATCTGCTGGATTACGCAGAGGGATATGCCGCGATTCTCATCGTGGATGCGGTCTGCTGCCCCGGCGAAAAACCTGGCAGTCTGGTTGATGTGGACTGGTTTGATCCGGCGCGTCCCGTCTTAAAGAGCGAGGAGGTATTGAGCACCCATGGCATATCCCTCGGCCGTCAGATCGACCTGGGACAATCCCTGGGGATGCTGCCGCCTTCTGTCCGGCTGGTGGGGGTCAATATTGCCCAGGCGGAAATCGGATGTCTCATGACCGAAGCCGTTCGAAGGCGCACCCCTGAAGCGGTAAGAGTCATCAGGCAACACGCCGCCCGTGTAATGAGATCCTTGCGGTCAGGGCGTCCGTTCAGCCCGGGACCCGCCGGCTAAGTCTTGCACTTCTGAATTCGTGATCTTCACACAAAACCGGGATGAACCATGGGAAGAAATAGACTGGAAGCGTTCAGTGACGGGGTCATCGCCATCATTATCACGATTATGGTCTTGGAATTAAGGGTTCCCCACGGTGATGACTTTGTCGTGTTGAAACCCCTTCTGCCCGTCTTCTTGAGTTACGTGCTCAGCTTTGTCTATCTGGGAATCTACTGGAACAACCATCACCACATGCTGCACGCCACTCAGCGGGTGACCGGTGGTATCTTGTGGGCAAACCTGCACCTGCTGTTCTGGCTCTCGCTTTTCCCGTTCGTCACGGGCTGGGTGGGAGAGAATCATTTCACGAAAGCACCGCTCGTTGTGTACGGCGGTGTGCTGCTTATGGCCGCTATTGCGTATTGGATCTTGCAGCATCTCATCATCGCAAGCCAGGGAGATACCTCGCTGCTTGCCAAGGCGGTCGGCCGGGACATCAAGGGAAAGCTTTCACCCCTCCTCTACGCCATAGCGATTTCTGCTGCTTTCTTCAGCCGGTGGATCGCCGGCGGCCTCTATGTGTTCGTCGCGCTCATGTGGCTGGTACCGGACCGCAGGATCGAGCGCATCCTCGGTGAGCAGGAAAAATAGTATCGGATCTCGAGTGTCTTTTGCGAGACGGGCCAATCCCGTCCCTCGGCAGGCGCCTGCCCACGACAGAATACCGCGACATTGTATTTGTTCCCTGAAGGCTATCCCTGCTGTTGGATGTCTTCCAGCACCCCGGCCGCGTGCCCCTTGGCTTTCACTTTCGGGTACAGCCGGACGAGCTTCCCGCCCGCGTCGAACACGAAGGTCGAGCGCACGGCCCCCATGGATACCTTGCCGTAGAGTTTCTTCTCACCCCACGCGCCCAGTGCCTGCAGCATGGCCTTTTCCGGGTCGGCCAGGAGCGGGTATCTTAGTTCCAGCTTTTCCGCAAATTTCCGGTGGGATTCGACCGGGTCCTTGCTGATTCCCGCAATACGGAATCCCGCAGCGCGGAACTCTCCAGCGAGTTCTCCGAACTCGCCTGCTTCAGTGGTTCAGCCCGAGGTATTGTCCTTCGAGTATACAAAGAGGACCAGGCCTTCGGGGCCGGTCAGACCGGAAAAACCCCTCGTTTTTCCGGTCTGGTCCGGCAAATGCCTCTCCGGGTATGAGGAACCGATTTCCAGCATCATTCCCACCTCCCTTTTCCCTTATGGTAATCCACTGTATGATACCTGATTCTCCAGGGTCTCGCCACTCTTTCCTCTTTTACGCGCTCTGCACCGAACCTCCATTTGAATATTTCCCATTAGAAAATTTCGTTTTCGTTCTTACCTTTCTATAAGAAAGCCCGGTTGAAGGGCAGTACACCCGGGTCCGCCGCCGGATTTCATCAGATGATACCTGGACGGAGGATCAGGGTAAAGGAGATGACTTGTAATGAACATGAGAAATATTATTCTGCCGATTCTGTTGTTCGTTTTCCTGATGCTTTCCGGCTGTGCCTACGAAGGCTATTATGGCTGGAATGGGGAATACGATTACGCCCCTTACGAATATGGAGGTTACGGATTTTACGGGTATTCCCCTTTTTATTACCACGGAGGGGTGATACACGAGCGTCACGAGTTTCACGGCGAGCATCACGAATTTTCACATGGGCCGCGCGGAGAGCACCATGGACTTCATGGATTTAGAAGCGGGGGACACGGGGAACACTACGAATTTCACGGCGGAGAGCACGAAAGCCATTAATATCACTAGTGATATAGGAAGTGTCCCGCTGATCATGAGATGATGTGAGATCCGGGGGCGATAAAGTCATGCTGATCCCAGAGGTCCGGTATGACGCGCTATGATGACGTGGGCGACGTGCACCGCGTGCCCGATCACCGAGTGGGCTGATAGGCTATCCGGACTCTCCTAATCCTCCAGCTGGGTGACCTGGCTTTCCAACCCCGTTATATAGATATGGGAGAACTCCGATTCCTCGGTAGCTCCGTGCCAGTGCTTCTCCCCGGCAGGGATCAGGACGACATCGCCGGCAGTGATCACCTCTTGCTCTTTTTCGGTTGCGATTATGCCCCGGCCTGCAGTGACGATGAGGACCTGTTCGCTGTCGTGAACGTGAAATTTGTTTCGGACGCCTTTCCCGAAGTTCACGACGTTGACCCTGAACTCCTTGCTTTCCGGCACAAGGACCTGAAGGGTTACATCCGGTCCCGTAAAAAGGGGCTTATCAAATGGCTCCTTTGGTATTTGACTCATTCTTACGACTTTCATTTTTTCGTCTCCTCTTCTCGGGATTTCTGCTGTGTTTGCTTGCGCAGGATTTCGTTGACGACGTTATCCAGTGCCTGAAGGAACCGGGAACGGTCTCGCTTGTCAAACGGCGGGGGTCCGCCTGAAACCTCACCGGCCTCGCGCAAGTCGGAGAGCAAGTTGCGAATTGCAAGCGCGGAGCCGATATTGTCCTCTGTAAATGCCTTCCCGGTAGGTCCAAGCACATAGGCTCCTCTCTCAACGCAACGGGCTGCAAGCGGTATGTCCGCCGTGATCACGATGTCATTTTCATCCAGGTGCTCGACAATCCAGTCATCAGCTGCATCCACGCCTTGGCCAACAACTTTCAAGGTCATCTTGATGCCATCCGGGATCCGCATCCAGGCCCCTGCTACCAGGGTGACGCTAAGCTTATGGCGATTAGCTACCCGATAGACTTCCTGTTTCACCGGGCAAGCATCGGCGTCCACGAAAATCTGCACCAAACCGGGTCTCCTTGATTATTTTGGGTCATGAGATCGAGCGCCGCCGGGCTTTAAGGTCCCTACCATTCGGCGATTTGCGGGAACAGAAGACGTAATCACGAAACTCAAGTACCTGGCAGAGTCCCGCTCTCCATAGCTTGCATCTCCTTTCTCCCGTCCCACTTTCGGGAATAGGCTTCCAGGCGTGCACGGTCCGAATTATCTCGATTTGCCGATATTATGCTCCTCCAAAGACCATTTGACAAGCATTCGTTCACTCTGGGCACGGAGGGCTCATCGTGGAAGGGAATCATCATTGACATGCAGGATTCGTTTTTCTATACTCCCTCCTGAAACATAAACCCTTTGCAGAACATAGGGATCCGCTGCCCGTGCGATTCGCTGGAGGGTCCCATGCCGGATTCCGAATGCGTCAAGATTCCTGCACAACCCATGTGATCAAGCGCCACATCCCCAATACGTCGAAAGGATATTAACTCATGGTCAAGAACGAGACTCAATCGATCGGTCAAAGAATCAGGCGGGCCCGTGAGGAAAAAGGCCTCAGCGTCCAGGAGTTGGCTGATAAGGCCGGTTGTTCAGATGAATATCTTTCATGGGTAGAAGCTTCTCAGGTGGAACCGCCGGTGGCCCTTTTGATACAACTGGCCAAGGCCATGAAACTGGATTCCGGTACGTTCCTGCCAACCGCCGGTTCGCCGGAAAGACGTCTGGAGGAAGCGGGCAAACGAACGGAACACTACGTGTACAAAACCCTCACGCCGCCGGTGGAGGACACCCATCTCATGGCCTTTTCCGTCACCATTCCGGCGAAAACGTCTCACAAGGGCGTCGGATATCGACACGAAGGCGAGGAGTTCGTCTATGTGGTTTCCGGTGAGGTGAAACTCATTGTGGATAAAGATCAGACGAGACTTACGGAAAAGGAGTCGCTCCGATTCAATTCCAACCTCGATCACCATCTCTCCAATCCCGGAGACAAGGAGGCTGAATTGCTGGTCATCCTATACTTGCCTTGAAGGCAGACCATGATGTCCTCCTCATCCGGCAGGACCAGACACCAGACACCGCCAGTACCCACTTTAACCACTTTCTTTTTGTTTTGGTAAATGTATTTTTTGATAAAGAGCGCACCACCAGAGCAAACCACAAGCGGCCAAGAAGACACCCAAGCCGCCAAAGAACCCGGCAAAAAAGATACCTATCGTCCCTAGATTTCCCATGTTTTCACCTCCTGACTGTAACAAAAATCCAAGTTAAGATTCACAATATCCCGAATTGTCCCGAATTACAAATCAGTAAGAAGGTATCACAGGAGTGTACGATTTGCAATTATGCTGAAAACTATGTCAGAAATTCAAGATACCCTTCTAATGTCCTTCTGATGCCTGCTCCAATGAATTCGTAGGAATTGCTGCGGTTATTTTTGAATTGAACCGCCAAAGTGCCTTCGATGATGCTCTTCGATCCTCTTCAATTTCGAATGCGATCGCTTCGGCTGCATATTCAGCAAGATCATTCGTTGTATCATTGCAATCCAGAATTTCACTTTTAATCAGGCGTATTTTACTGCACCTTCCAGTTTTTGCTTTCAAGGCCGATAGACCAGGATCGCTCACAGTGAGGCGGTGAGCAAGCACTATGGCGATTAATCAGGACATATATTCCGATCTGCCGATTCGTCCTGGCGAGTGCCTGGAAGAGGTAATCCAGGATCTGGGCATGAGCAAGGACGAACTTGCCAAGCGGATGAACCGGCCGGCCCCTAAGCTCGGTGCCATCTTCAAAGGACGTAGGGCTATTACTCCGGACACGGCGCTTCAGTTGGAGAAAGTGATGGGGGTGCCGGCCCACGTCTGGACTGGTCTGGAAGCCGAATATCGACTCGTCCTCGCTCGCCGTCATCGAGAAGAAGAACAAAAGCGGCCTAAACATAAAAGCCATGTGGCATAGTGATTCTGATGTCGGTTTTCGTCGGTTCGGAGGTGAGAGAAAAGTCTTGAGTACTGCTTGAACATTACGCGCCAGATTTTTATAGACGCTCCGCCACACTTGATTTATGCGAATTCGTCTGGTCTTAGTCTGCTATTATATTCGTCACAAGCCATCACCAATGCCTTCGGAGCATCCATCTCTAAACCAGTTGTCTTGCATAGCTGTACTAGTCTTACCACTGCCGGTCTGCAGCCCCGCTCCATATCTAATTTCGGATACTCATCCTCCTCATTTACCGGATGCCCCCGCAGGTAATGGATCCAGGTCTCGATATTTCTCTTTGGAACCGCAATAGCAACAGCCTCGTCATCGCGTCGAAATTCTACCTGGCGAGAGTTGCAAGACTTTTCAAATTCACTTAGCCGATCTTGCACCCCTTTGCCGTCTGCGTCGATCATTGCGATTAAGGCGGAAGCAGCCTTTGGCCGACGCTTCCGATAGATCCTAAGCTCATCTGGGAATCTCTCCCGCACCCATTGTTCTCCACTGCCTGAAGAACTTTTTTCGACCCGGAGCTCCCGAGTGTTCCAGCCCATACCCCTGAGAAATCTCCTGACGAAGGCTTCGTGTTGGGAGTCCTCGCAGAGAAGCACAATTTTGACTCGTCGCATGCTCATTCCGTCCACCCCCTGGCAATTTGCCCGGAGAGCTTCAGTTCTCTATCGAGTTGGGCGGGTAGTTTCTTAACGCGCGCGGGACCAAGGGGTTCTCGTTCAATCCACTTGCCATTTTCGGGGCCGAAATAATCGATTAGCTCAGGGTGGTGACTGATAAGCACCGCCTGAGGGAAGCCATCCCCGCAAGCATCGTTCAGTTCCATAAGCCAGGGTTGTATTTCAGGCAGCGACACGTAATTTTCCGGTTCGTCGATAAAGACGGTGTGCCCCATGTCTTGTAAGCCGAGCAAAAGAGAATAAAGAGCTATTAAGACCCGCTGCCCGTCCGAAAGCTGTTCAAAGTCGAAATAAATCGGTGTGGCAGTCTCATCATCGCCTGTGAAACCAACCTTTAGGATCCTGTGCTTTCCCACCTGCTCCAACTTGAAAGCATGGAAGCCGGGTATGGTGTTCCGCAATTGCTGCGTCAACTTAAAAATCTTGTCCTGATGTTCCTGAGAAATGAACCTGTACCAGGACGCGAAGTTGGTGCCATCGCGGTTCAGCCAGTCGGATTCCTCCTCGGTTTCTGAAGTCATTGCTTTGGGCTGTAGACTGACGACAAAAAGCTTCTCCACCCACTTTTTAAACCAGGTCAATTTCTTGTTGTCCGGTCGCTCGACAATAGTCGCCAAAGCAGAGACAGACCAGTCGAAGGAATATTCAGGGCCTGGTTTATAATCGTCATGGTAGAGCTTAACCTCTCCTTTGTTGAACTCGAACAAGGGCATGCCGTCGATGAACAGGAGTTCCGATTCGATCCGCTGTATCTTCTTTTCCGGGTTGTGCAAGATGACCAGCTTATAGGAAAAAAGGCCATATTCACCCTGAACCTCAAGCTCGAATGATTGTTCCTTCTTATTTACCCAGGCTGTAAGATCGTCCGGGGGAAACACCTCATTTACCTTGGCGTTGTCTATCAACAGACGGCGTAAATTGTAAAGCAAGTCAAAGAGTGTCGACTTGCCGCCGCCATTCGGTCCGACTAAAAGAGTCAGCCTATCGAAGGTTATCTCGAAGTTGACGAGGCAACGGTAATTGTTTACATAGAGTTTCCTTAGCATTATGACCCTCCTGTGCCTTGTGGCCTTGAGGTTACTACAATAATTGGTATCAGTTATACGCTAAAGTTCCTCTGCTTTCAAAAATAACTCAATCCTCGACAAAATAATCGTTGTCGATCTTTTTGATTTCGTAGGAGGCGATCGGCGCTACGCCGACATTGTGTTCCGCCATCAATTCGGCAAGTCTCTGTCCATCAATTAGGATGATCTTAGTCTCAATGTTTCTCACATAATCGAGGGCTTCCTTGCTGAAATTGGAGGTGGTAATGAAAATGCCTTTTCTAGCCCTCTGGCCCTGGAGCGCACCGGCGAATTTCTGAATTTCCGGCCTGCCTACGATGCCGTTTGTCCATCTCTTGGCTTGAATGTAGATGATGTCAAGACCTAGCTTGTCTTCCTTGATTATGCCGTCAATGCCGCCATCGCCTGTAGCGCCTATGGCCTTGCCGGCCTCTTTCCGAGAGCCGCCATATCCCATCTTCAGTAGTAGGTCCACGACCAGTCTCTCAAAGAACTCCGGAGAGCATTCCTTCACGGTCTTGAGGAGTTCCGATGCGAGGGTTTCTTGAATCTCTTGGTAAGCGGTTTCCAAGACTTCTTCAGGAGTTGTTTCACTGGGAGTCACAACTGCTGCTGATCCTCCTCCCTTTTTCGGTTGCTTGAATTCCATGAAGTCCGGAAATTGTTCCAGGAACTTGACGTCAATCCGTTCCGGGTTACGTGCGAGGATTTGCTTCCCTTGATCGGTGATGGCGAAGTAGCCATGGCGTATGGATTTGATGAGGCCTGCATTTTTGAGATAGGTGCGTGCCCAGCCGACTCTGTTGCCAAAAACAGGCTGCTTGCCGCTAGGAAGGAGCTCCTTCCGCTCTTCCCCTGAAAGCTTAAACTCTTCAGCGAGGTGTTGGACCGCTTCCCGCTTCGCGTGGACCTGACCGTCAGCCAGAAATTTCAGAAGGGGCAGCATTATTGTTTGATAGTCCGGGATAGACATCACTTTCCCCTTATGTATTTTTTCGTCTCAAAATTCCTTTTCGAGGATGACCTTTAATTGTTCAATGGCCTCGGGGCTAAATAGGAACGCCCCATCCAGATATTTGTTCACCAAGTCGGGCCGTCTTTCCACCGGGAGCAACGTGGGCGAAATACACCTCGTCGGCCATGGCTGCAACCACTTTGTTCCGCTGTGCTGCAAGCGCTGCGGTGAGGCGGCTCTGCGACGGCTCAAAGAGGGATAAAAGCAAAATCCGGCCGGTCTCAATGCCTTTGCGCCATTCCATAGGAATTCGCATCCGTTCCAGACTGCGCGCAGGACAAATAATGATCGGCTGTCCCCCGCGTAGCAATATTTGAAGGCATTCCTTTTCAATAGGTGAATGAAAACCACTAATAATGCATCGAGTCTGGTCGCGCCATTTCTGGGCCTGATCCATGGTCTTAAGAACGGCATCGCCGGGGCAGCTTTTGGAACAGAAAAGAGCGGTCTTGGGAACACTGATCAGATCAAGGCGGCCGATGGCCCGAAGTCGGGCAGGGGCGTCTTCACCCAAGCGTTTGGCCAACTGAATCGGGTAGAATGGGCTGTTACGATCAATAACCTCAACTGGATGATCTATGGCCATAAATATCAGCCTTCTGCCTTCAATTCTTCTTGTAGAGGTCTTTTGGTTGCATTGTATAAAATACGGTCAACTTGTTCGATTTTCCTCGGTGGTCTATACAATTAAAAACGCTTTATTTTCATTTGCTTACAGAAGGCATTGGTTTATCAAGTATATAAAATGCGGATCAAACCGGGTCTTCCGAAATCATTTCATACAATTCTTCACCTGGAGCCTTTACCT
>CAZONI010000122.1:0-9115 GCA_964581175.1 uncultured Desulfobacteraceae bacterium | reverse complement strand
CAGGATGAGATTGCATGACAAGAAACGACCCGCATCATCAATCAACCTTCCTGAATCCCTCTTCCGTTATAACCGCGTACGAGAAGGGAGGCCCAATCTCTTCCTGTGATTGAGCTGTCTTGATCATACCGTTCCTTACTTCCACCAGGAGCTGATCCAGCGGCTTATTGTCTTTGCAGAGCTGGTTCAACCTGTACTCCAGGCCCATGATCCTGGGGGCGGTAAAAGAAGATGTGACCTCATCTCCGTCGAGCTGCGGAAGTTTCTTCTTTGTCCAGAGCAAATAGAGGCGGAAGGGTTGCTGTCGATCTCTCCCGGTGAACCCTCCCAGAATAAAGTAGACGTGATGGATAGGATCGATGGGCAGCACCTCGCATTCCTTGCGTACGAACTTCTCGTACTCCCCGGCCAAAAAAGGAAGGGCTGCCCCGTAGACAGCCTGGACATCATCCAGGCCTTCGTCCTCGATGAATGTCTTCAGGGCCCGGCACATCTCCGCCCCTTCAACGGCACCTCCGCTCAGAATCGCGGTGTGCCGGCTGAGCTGCGTCATGCGTTTCACTTCCATATGGCCCATATCCCCGCGGGGATCAAAGAAGACGGCCCTGCTGTCCACGCCCAGAACGACGCCATTCCCATCTTTGCAGCATATCAATTGCGACATGATTCTCTCCTTTCGAAGCTTGACGGCTTCCTAAAGACTCCTAATCTCAGGACTGCGCTTCATCTTTGGTTATTGCGGCATGCCTTTCAGTGTGCCTCTCAACGATGCCGCTGGTGGGCGGTGATTTCAATTGGCACCGACCTGTCCCGCTGCGGGTGGAGATTATGGAGCATAGCTATTTATGGACGGAAGCCAGCTACCAAATATTACACCACCTTCATACTGTGACGTCCATTAATTTGTGGAACCAGTCCGATGCTCACGCAAGAATCGGTAGCTGCATCTGCAGGAGGAAGGAAACCCGCAAACTAATACAGAGATTGTGCAAAATGCCCTATGTGAATGAAATCGAAAACACAACCAGGAATGCGTTCAGCAGAAGCCTCACAAGGGTGCAGTTGAGAAAAATTGACAGGCCCTTGACACTTCGGCTTTATTCGTCTATAATCTTTGAGCAATAGTTATTATTGTTGAGGTTAAATATGTAAATAAAATGACTCCTATGCCTCTCCTAATTATAATCAAAAGAGATTTCCATGCCTGATTACATCCTGAAAAGCACCAAGATAACGAATTTCTGCCAGTGTTTATTGTTAAAACTTGGGAGCATGATTCCGGAATAGTGTTCCCTATCGAGAATTGAAAGACTTCCCCCGTCATCGGGGATTTTTATTATGGAGCGACCCACAATGGAATCGCGTTATTCAATAGCAACGAAAGAAAGGAGATTTTGAAATGTGTACAATATGCGGTCATTTTGTCCGGAATGGAAAGATCCCCTCGACGGACATTTATGACATGCTGAAAAAAATGGAACACCGGGGACCGGATACCCACGGTGTGTATCTGGACGGAAAACTGAGCAGGGTCGACGAGATCGAAGATTTAAGGGACGATCTGTCAGCCGAAGCGCATATATCCCTCGGCCATTCGAGGTTGACTATCGTGGGCCAGGAACGGGCGACACAGCCCTATACCTCTTGTGATGGAAAACTGGCATTAATTCATAATGGAGAGATATATAATTACCAGAAATTACGGTCGCTTTTGTACCGACAGCATGAATTCAAGACGAGCAGTGACAGCGAGGTCATTGTTCACCTTCTGGAAGAGACCTACCGGGGAGATCTCCTCGACGCGATGAAGAAGATCATCGGACTCCTTGACGGGATGTACGCCATTGCCGTCACCGATGGGAGGTCCGTTATCGTGGCGAGAGATCCTATCGGCAAGAAGCCCCTTTACTATATCATGGATGGGGATACCACCTACTTTGCTTCGGAAAAGAAGGCCCTTTGGAATGGAAAAGATGATCCCATAAGGCTGAACCCTGGAGATATCTTGAAGATAGATAACAGCTCGGGTGTGGAGGTCCATGAAGGATTCCATCTTCAGCTCCCCCAGATTGATATCGTTGACTTCAGAGAAGCCGTTGAAATATATAAAAAAGTTCTTATCAACGCGGTCAAGAAGAGGCTGACGGGCCTTCACGAGGCACGGATCGGCGTCATATTTTCAGGGGGAATAGACTCCGTGCTCATATCAAAACTTTTGCAGCGGGAGGGAAAGAATATCATCTGTTACTGCACCGGAACCGAGGAATCGGGAGACATAGTTGCCGCGCGTGCAGTGGCCGATGATCTGGGTCTTGAACTCAAATTGACGATTATCGAAGAAGATATGGTCGAGGCCATATTGCCCGAGATTATTCGAAATGTGGAAGAGAGCGGTCTTCTTCAAGTGGAAGTGGCCATTCCCATGTATCTTGCAGCCAGGTTGGCGGCTGAAGACGACATCAGGGTCATGTTCACCGGACAGGCGGCGGATGAGTTGTTTGCGGGGTACCCATGGTACAACGACGTCCTCGGCGAATCAGGATACCTGCGTCTCCACGAAAAACTCTGGGAGGATCTGACTTTTTTGTACACGGATACCCTTGAAAGAGAAGATAAGCTCACCATGGCCCATTCCATCGAGGTCAGGGCGCCGTATCTCGACAGAGATGTGATTCAAACGGCCATGCGCATATCCCCGAGGCTGAAAATCGAAGGAGAAGACGACAATCTTCGCAAAAGGGTCCACCGGCAGGCATCGGTTGAACTGGGAGTTCCCCCCTATCTCGGTTTCAGGGCAAAAGACCCTGCACAATCCGGTTCAGGCATCCATGGAATTATCGAGAATATCGCAGACAACGGCGGCCAGAAAATCGACTCTGATCTGGTGGATGAAAATCTGAGAAAGGATAAGGGCAGTCTCTACCGGTACGGGGATGATATCTACGGAAATGACGTCACCCGGTCTTACCTGCAACGGATAGAAGAAAACATTCAAAAAAAATACATCCCCCCGTTTCTGGCAGCTTAAACCGAATCAGGGGAGTACGCTGTGCTCACTTTTGAGAAGCTATGGCCGGCTCCTGTGGAGGGTGTCCAGGCTTTCGTCTTTTGATGAACATGATATGGGAGTATCGTTTGAACATGAAAAAGAAGACAATATTAAAGACATGCATAGCACAAATAAATTATCACTCCCCCGATGTTGAAAGACATGTTGCAAGAATAAAGGATATCATCAAAAGCCATAAGTCATATGACCTGATCGTTTTTCCTGAATTGATCCTGCATGGCCATCCGTCCTTTGAAAAACCGGAGGGTTTCTTGTACAGAAAGATGGTAGCCAAGTATAACGCGGTATCCAGGGAACTCTATCAGTTCGTGAGCAAAGAAAACGCCAGGGTCATTATCGGAGAGGTAAAGAGGTGGGGAGAAAGGTATTTCAACTTGGCCACTTACATAGATAAGGATGGGGTCAAGAGTTACACGAAAACGCATGTGCACTGGACGGAAAATTTTGTCCCAGGCAGAAAGCTCGTTCTGTTCGATTCTCCCTTAGGAAAAATCGGCATCAACATATGCTTCGACGCCGCGTTTTCTGAAGTATGGAGGGTTCTGGCTCTGAAAGGAGCTGAAATCATCGTCAATATCTCGGCAGTTCCAAAAACCTTCCCTGTGGAATACATGTGGCGGCGCTTTGCAGGGGCCGCCATCAATAATCAGGTCTTCGTCATTTATGCCAATAGGCCGGGTCCCTTTTTTTCCGGTCACAGTGCTGTGTTTGATCCCATGGGTGAGACTGTTGTCAAAGCAGGCCCAAAAGAAGCCATCCTTGAGGCCGTAATTGACATGAGGCAGGTTCAGAAATGGCGTGACCAGGAACAGATATATCCGTACAGGAAACCTCTCCTTTATCGTGAAATCGTCAATCGCCACAAACAGGATTTTACGACCCTGCCCAAAGAGAGCATGGATAAGAGGTATGCAGAAGCAGGCTGACTTTATTCAGAAAAAGGAAGGCCTCGTATGAAAACCTTCAGCGAAAAGTGGATCTTTCTCATAGCTGTTTGTCTGTTGGGATTCGGGTCCCCGTATTCCTTTGCAAAGGAACCGACAACGCTCGTGTTCCTCACGTGGAAACCGAACCAGCCCGAGGTCTGGCATCGCCTGGTCAAAGAGTTCGAGCGCCTGAACCCGGAAGTCCGCATCAAATTCCAGGTAGGTCCTCATTCTTCGACCCAGTACCATGCCATCGTGAGCCAGCGTCTCAAGAACAAAGACACCAATCTGGATGTCTTTTTCATGGATGTGATCTGGCCGCCCGAATTTGCCAATGCCGGATGGTGTAAGGATCTTACGCCCCTGTTCCCGGTCCAGGATCAGGAAAAGTTCCTTCACGGGCCCATCGCTGCAAACACATATAAAGACAAGATTTACGGGGTCTCTTGTTTTCTTGGGGCCGGGGTTTTCTATTTTCGCAAAGACCTGCTCCAGAAATATCACTTCAAACCTCCCCGTACCTGGCAGGAGATGCTCGACCAGGGAAAGATGATTGTTGAAGGGGAAAAAGACAGGACCCTTCACATCTATTCCGGCCAATTCAAGCAGTATGAAGGCCTGGTTTGCGACATGCTGGAGTTCATATGGTCCAACGGGGGATCGGTCATCGATCAAAAGACGAATCTTCCCACGTTAGATCGTCCTGACGTTATTCATGCCATCTCGTTCGTGCGGGATCAGATCATAGGAAAGGCTGCCCCCGAGGGCGTGATAAATTATGAAGAGCCGGAGTCCCTGGATCTTTTCATCCAGGGAAAAGCGATCTTTCATCGCAACTGGCCTTACGCCTGGTCCATAGCGAACAATCCACGAAAATCGAAGATTGCAGGAAATGTCGCCGTTGGCAAGCTTCCCGCTTTTGCTGGTCACGATTCCGCCTCTGTCCTGGGAGGCTGGCAATTCGGCATCAACAGGTTGTCCAGACATCCCCGAGAGGCCTGGCGATTCGTTCAGTACATGTCTTCGTATCAGGCTCAGAAGATCCTGGCCCTGGAGGCGGGGCTTGCTCCAACACGGAGATCGGTTTACTACGATTCCGATGTTGAGAACAGAATGCCCCATCTGAAGGCCTTTTTGCCGGCCTTCAAAAGGGCAAGACCCCGGCCCCTTTCTCCTGTCTATCCCATGATCAGCCAGGAACTTCAGCGTTTTTTCAGTCAAGCCATCGTGAATAAAGACTCCGACATCCCAAGGCTCGCAAAGAATGCTTCCGCGAGAATTGAGAAACTGCTTAAACTGGGAGCCATGGTCAAGTAATGAATCCGAGAGACCAGAGACTCTATCTGGCTTTTCTGTCGCCGGTCATACTCGTGCTCCTCATCTTCATTGTGGCGCCCATCGTCTCTTCCCTCTTTGCAAGCCTGCACCGGATCGTCATCGGATTGCCCCAGCTCGGCGATCATTTTGTAGGTCTCGAAAACTACAAGGAACTGTTCAGGGATTCAGTAGCCAGGCATTCCTTTTGGATCACGGTCATTTTTGTAGCCGTCACGACCTTTTTTGAACTCTTGATCGGTCTTTTCATGGCCCTTTTGATCAACCACCGCTTCCCCGGCCGAGGGATGCTCAGGGCCTGTGTGCTGATACCGTGGGCGATTCCCACCGTGGTGTCGGCCCAGATGTGGCGATTCCTATTTAACGATGCCTATGGAATGATCAACTACGCCGTCTTCGGAGCCGATACCGCCCGCTACATTCCCTGGCTGGCCATCCCCGGCACGGCGCTCTCCGCAATCATTATGGCAGATATCTGGAAAACCTCTTCCTTTGCCGCTTTGTTAATCCTGGCCGGGCTGCAGGTCATCCCCGAGGAACTCTATCGGGCAGCCAAGGTGGACGGCGCGGGCCTGTGGCGGAGGTTCCGGCATATTACCTGGCCCCTTATCCGGCCTGCGTTACTCATATCTCTCCTCTTTCGCACCATAGACGCCTTCCGGGTCTTTGACCTTGCCTTTGTGATGACGCAGGGCGGACCGGCAGATGCGACCAATGTGCTTCAACTATACGGATATAAAAAGATGTTCGTGGAAGGATGGATGGGATACGGATCAGCCATATCGGTGTGTATCTTTCTCATCGTGTTGATCCTGTCAATCATATATGTACGCTCCGTCGGAAGGCGCCTGCTGGAGGCTTCCGTATGAGCAAGCATTTTTTGCGTAAAGCGGCCTTTATCGTCGGGGTCTTTTTTGCTCTCGCTTTCTCGCTGGTTCCGTTCCTGTTGTTCGTCTCGTCGGCCTTTAAGACGCAATCACAGATAACCGCTATTCCGCCCCAGTGGTGGCCCAGCTTTTCGTTGGAATTTTTCCGTTCCGCCTTGAAGAACTACGGCATCATGCACTATCTGTTGAATTCTATTATCGTTGCGGGTTCCACCACTTTGGTCACCATCTCTCTGGGCGCCTTCAGCGGGTACGCCCTGGCTCGCTTGACAAGAAAGTGGGCCCACCTCATCCTCATGGGAATCCTCGCGTGTGCCATGTTTCCGCAGATTGCCATAGCCGCCCCTATCTGGCGCTTCCTTCAACTGATGGGATGGCTGAATACCTATCAAGGCCTTGTTCTCCCCTATGTGGCCCTGACGCTTCCTCTTGCCATCTGGATCCTGACGGTCTTCTTTCGTGAGATTCCCCGGGAGCTTGAGTCTGCGAGCTTGGTGGACGGGTGCAGCAGGTTTGGAGCGTTCATCCGTGTCGTGCTTCCCCTCTCGACACCGGGACTGTTTACGGCCTCCATCCTGTGCTTTATTTATGCCTGGAATGAATTTTTCCTCGCCCTCCTGGTCATGACCGATCCGGCGAGACAGACCATGCCTGTGGGAATTGCCCTATTCCAGGGAGAATATACGGTGCCGTGGGGCGCGATAGCCGCTGCTTCTTTCATTACAACAGCACCGTTGGTCATCATGGTTCTGCTTTTCCAGCGGCGGATTGTCACAGGTTTGTCCGCGGGGGCCATTAAGGGATAAGAGAATGGCATCATTGGCAATTGAGAATGTGAGTAAACGCTTCGGCAACGTGGTCGCCCTGTCCAGGATGAGTTTTCGTGTGGAAGATGGGGAATTTTGCGTTCTTCTTGGTCCGTCAGGCTGTGGCAAGAGTACGTTTCTGGAAATTGTGGCCGGGTTGACGATTCAGGATGAAGGCTCTGTGTTGATTGACGGTCGGCCTGTAGAAAATCTCAGTCCCAGAGAGCGGGATGTTGCGATGGTCTTTCAAAACTATGCACTCTATCCCCATATGACAGTCGCCCGGAATCTGGGTTTCGGCCTTCGGATGCGGGGCGTATCCAAAGCGATGATCGCAAAAAAAATCATGGAGACCGCCGGACTTTTGGGCATCACGGAATTGCTGGACAGGAGACCGAGGGAACTCTCCGGGGGGCAGAGGCAACGGGTGGCCATGGGCAGAGCCCTGGTAAGACGTCCTCAAATATTTCTTCTCGACGAGCCCCTGAGCAATCTGGACGCACGTTTGCGGGTAAACGTCCGGCTGGAGCTCAAAAAACTTCATACGCAGATACAAACCACGACGCTTTACGTAACCCATGATCAGGTGGAGGCCATGACGCTTGGCGACAAAGTGGTCGTCATGCGAGAGGGAAAAATCCATCAGATAGACCGGCCTGAAATTATCTACAACAAACCCGCGGATACATTTGTGGCCACTTTCATCGGCTCTCCCGTTATCAATCTATTTAAGGGCACAATGACAAAACAGAAAGGGCGATTCATCCTTGAAACCAGAGATTTTGATCTTGAATCCATGCCTGATGGTTTGGATTTTGGGAATGGAGAGCTGGAGATAGGCATCCGTCCCGAGGACATAACGGTGAGCCGCGAACCTGAGAAGGGTCTCAGAGCAACAGTGGAGATGGTGACCAATGTCGGCCCTGAAAAATATGTTCATGCCCGCGTGGGAGCAACAAGTTTGACGGCAAGAGCTGGAAAAGAGGTCTCGATAGTGAACGGAGAGATCATTTACCTGGGCATCGACCCATCCAAGCTTCATTTGTTTAATGAAGGGAAAAGTATACGGGGACGCTGAAGCGGTGCGGGCACAGCCTATCTCCTGCTGACGTAATATTCCCTGATTTGATCGAGTTTTTCCAAGTACTCCTGCTCATACTGCAGATCCGGATAGTGTGTCATCTCATCAGTCAAGGCCCGGATATACGGATAGATATCAATGCCGTAGGTATTCTTACCCTTTCTGTCCGCCTGATACACGATCAGGAGGGAATAGTAGGTCAGGAGAACCCGCACTGTTGATGGCCTTCTCAAGAGATATGCCCTGCCGCCAATGGTGTTCAGCAGAAACCCCGCATATGGATAGGCTATGTTGAGGCCGGGCCTGAGGGCATCCAGTTCACGGTCGCCTTCTCCTTCCGTGAACCATCGGAAAAACATGCGCAGATCCATCTCCATATTGTCCCGTTCGAGGCGGATAGTTTCTTTGACAAGCCGAACGTCTTTCTGGTCAAGTGCCCTGAAAAAATGGTACACATTAGCGGTGAGTATCCTCGGATCGATGCCCTCGCCGGCCGGGACCGGGAGATGAGATGACAGCTCCTTGAGAATGATCTTGAACCTCCCCTTGGTCCCGCTGGCCAGGTTAAGATGACGGATAGACGGCTGCTGGTCAAGATACTGGAAGAACTCCGTCAGGCTCATTTCAACCGCCGGAACCGGTTTTTTTACCACAGGGTTCACCGGGGTTTCCGCTTTCATTGAAGACTCTCCAGGAGCCTGCGCCACTTCAGGAGTGGTTTCGGGGCTTTTTTCGGGAGAGGCTGCTTTTTCAGACGCCGGCAGGGTTTTTTCGGGGAGCGTAGCCTTTTCGGATTCTTTTCCCAGGTCGCCCCTCAGCAGGTATCCGATCAGGGCGCCAAGGACCAGAAACAGCAACAACCACCACCAAACGCGTTTTGACCCTCTCGATACACTCTTTTCCATTTCATCTCTCCCGCTGGATAACGATTAAGCTCTTCGTTGCCCTGTCTTTCCTTAACCGCCAGTTACGGTTTGACTTTTCCTTGCATGGTATTAATAATTAGCTGA
>CAZONI010000121.1:0-9124 GCA_964581175.1 uncultured Desulfobacteraceae bacterium | reverse complement strand
CCAGGAATACCTCTTCTATGTGGGCGATGTGGGCTCCTATGATGAAAGGGGCCGGAAGATCGCAAAATCAGTAGCAAACCTTCTCATCAAAGGCGGGGTTTCCTTCGGCATCCTGGCAGACCGGGAAATCTGTGACGGGAATGAAGTCAAGACGCTCGGAGAGGCCGGATTGTTTCAATTCCTGGCCGGACAGAATATCTCCCTGTTCAATGAACTGGGAGTGAAAAAGATCATCACCCTGGATCCCCACGCATTGAACGCCTTTCGGAAATTTTACCCTGCACTGGGCGGAAAATTCAGTGTGTTTCATTACTCTCAGGTCCTTCTCCCTCTCATTCAGTCCCAGGCACTGGCCCTGCATGAGTATCGGGCAAGAGTGACCTATCACGATCCCTGTTATCTGGGGCGACACAACGGGGAGTACGAAGCTCCCAGGAAAATCCTGCGGGCCATCCCCGGCCTGGAGTTCGTGGAGATGGACGAGCACGGCGAGAACGCCTTCTGCTGCGGCGGAGGCGGCGGAAATTTCTTCACCGACATTCTCGGGGGCGGCGACGAGGCCCCCAACAGGATCAGAATAAGGCAGCCGCTCGAGACCGGCGCTGGGATTGTCGCCGTCGCCTGCCCCCAATGCGCAAAGATGCTTGAGGATGGATTAAAAGCTGAAGAACTGGAAGACCGGCTGGAGGTACTGGATCTGGCGGAAATCCTCACCAGGGCCCTCGCATGAGAATTCCCCCACTGATAAGTCGCAAAAATACGAAGCCCTCCCGCCAGTCACTCAGAAAATAGGCCCTATGCCGTATGTGGTTGAATCAGTCTTTGAGCGTCAAAGGAGGCTTTAGTCCGAAATTTCTCAACCCATGACGCTGGGGGAGGATATGTAGCAGAGATGCTACATATCCGGGTTGACGGGCAGCCCGTATCTGCGCATTTTCTTATAGAGGAGCGTCCGATGGATGCCCAGCATTCTCGCGGCCTTTGCCTTGTTGTACCGGGTGGCCCGCAGGGCGTCGCGGATGGCTTTCTTTTCTGCGTCCGAGTGGATCACTTTCAAATTGGAACGGCCCCCCGGCCAGGCCGGGTTTTTGTCGGCTCCCTGGAGATAGAACGGGAGATCACCGAGGCGGATGATGTTTCCATCCAGGGAGGAAAGGACCCGTTCGAGAGCGTTGGAGAGTTCCCGCACATTTCCCGGCCAGTGATAGGCCAGGAGAGTCTTTTCAGCTCCCCCTTCCATAACAATGGGGGTGATGGTCGATTCCCGCGTCATTTCGTGGAGGAGGTGCCGGCAGAGAGGAATAATGTCCTCTTTCCTTTCACGAAGGGGAGGGATATGGAGCGGGATCACATTCAGGCGGTAAAATAAATCCTTTCTGAAACGCCCGCTCTGCAAAAGGGCCTCGAGGCTTTGATTGGTCGCCGATATGAGCCTGAAATCGGACCGGATAACGGTGGTGCCGCCGACCCGCTCAAACTCCTTTTCCTCCAGGACCCGAAGAAGCTTCGGCTGCATTTGGAGAGGGAGGTCTCCGATCTCGTCCAAAAAGACAGTTCCCCGGTGGGCCAGCTCGAATTTACCCGGCTTGCCGTCTGCCCTTGCACCGGTAAACGCCCCCCTGTCATAGCCGAAGAGTTCGGATTCCAGGAGGTCTTTCGGGATCGCGGAACAGTTGATGCGGACAAAAGGGTGGACTTTTCGCGGGCTGCCATGGTGGATGGCCTGGGCGAAAAGCTCTTTTCCTGTGCCGCTTTCGCCGGAGATAAGCACGGGATAGTGCGTGGCGGCCGCCTTCAATGCCTCATCCTTGAGCGTCCGTATGTGTTGACTGACGCCTATGATGCTGTCAAAGGTATATCGCGTGGATCGGAGGGCCAGCAGTTCCTTTTCATAGAGTTCTACCTTTGATTCCAGAACCGAGAGCTCCTTTGCCAGTTTCGTGACATCCCGCACATCCTTGAACATGACCTGCCCGAAAACCGCCACCACCTTGCCGTCTTTCTTGATGGGGATGCGCTGGACCACCATATCCTGGCCCTTGATCCGGTGGGACTGATTGATCTCGGCCTTCCCGGTCTTTGCCACGATGTGCATCCTGGAGTTTTCCACTACCTCTGTGGTGTGCTTTCCTACTTGTTCTTCAGGATTAATGTCTAGGAAACGTCCATAAGGCTTGTTGAAGTGTGTGATGTATCCATTCGGGTCCGTCACGATGCAGCCGTTGTAGATATTGTCAAAGATCAAGCGGAGCATCTCGAGTTGTTCCTCAACGGCTTTGCCGTCTCGCACATGCCTCTGGGCGTCCCTCCGGGCTTGCATTTTCGGAGGAGCGATTCTGTCTTTTTCTCCGTCCATTGCAACACATTTCCGTAGCAGATGTTCTACATGTCGATTGCTTGATACATATCAGGTACACTTTTTGGCCGGGCATTGCAACAAAAATAGGAGGAGGTTTCGCCCGCACCTCCTCAGAAAACCTTGCTTTCCAGCCGTGGAAGACGGCCTGAGAGGTTATCGGAAAAATGAGTGCATACCTGGCCCCGAAATTGCTTTGTCTAAGACAAGCCGCAAATTCTGTTTCAATCATCCTGGGAATCCCATCTGGTCTTTTGTTCACGCTGGCACCGAAAGGCATTGTGCCTGAAGCGACAGCAAAGCCGATAGCCTCAAAACGTTTCTCTAAAACAAGGAGGAAAAAACATGAAGATCAAACATGCTCTGTGCGGTTTTTTACCTTTCTTCTTGGCCCTTGTCTTCCTGGCGCCTCCGGTCTCGGCAGCAGGTCCGATCAAGATCGGTATCATCCAGGGCCTGAGCGGACCCTATGAGGTTTACGGGAAGCAGGAAGTCACCGGCTTCAAGATGGGCTTGGAATACATGACCGGAGGCACGAATAAGATCCTTGGAAGGGACGTACAGCTGATTATAGAGGATACCCAGCTCAAGGCGGCGCGGGCAAAGATGCTGCTCACCAAGCTCTACAACGATGACAAGGTGGACATTGCTGTCGGTCCCACGAGCAGCGGCGTGGCGCTCGCCTGTTTACCGGTTGCCGCGCAATTCAAGAAGATACTCGTGGTCGAGCCGGCAGTCGCTGATTCCGTCACGGGTTCCCATTGGAACAGGTATATCTTTCGGACGGGCAGGAATTCCAGCCAGGACGCGATTTCCAATGCTGTTGCCGTCGCGAGGCAGGGGGTAAGTATCGCCACCATTGCCCAGGATTACGCCTTCGGCAGAGACGGGGTGGCGGCATATAAGAAGGCGGCAGAGAGCCTGGGCGCTAAGATCGTTCACGAAGAGTATTGTGATCCCAAGGCCAGTGATTTTACCGCACCCATCCAGAGAATCATAGAATCCCTGAAAGATAAGCCCAAACCAAGATATGTCTGGGTCATCTGGGCGGGAAAAGGCGGTCCCATCACACAAATGCTTTCAAGCGGGTTGGATAAATACGGCATCGAGATCACGAGCGGGGGGAATGTCATTCCGGTGCTCAAGATGATGAAACCTCTGAAAGGGATGATCGGCGGCGCTTACTATTACTATGGTCTTCCCAGCAATCCGGTGAACGATTGGTTTGTGAAGGAACACTTCAAACGGTTCAATGCTCCCCCCGACTTTTTCACCTGCGGCGGTTTCTCCGCGGCGAGTGCCATTGTAAAGGCCGTCACAAAGGCGCAAGGCACAGACACCGAGAAACTCATCTGCGCTATGGAGGGTATGGTGTTCATGACCCCGAAGGGCACCATGATTTTCAGAAGAGAGGACCACCAGGCGCTTCAATCCATGTTTGCCTTCAAGCTTGAGGTAAAACCCGATGTAGACTGGGCGGTCCCGGTACTCATTCGGGACATGTCTCCTGCAGAGACGGCACCGCCCATTCAGAATAAGAGAGTGCTATGCCCCTAAAGGATTCAGGGCCCGTTATCGAAACGAGGGACTTGACCATTCGATTCGGCGGCCACGTGGCTGTTGATCATGTGAGCCTCCGGATCGAACCCTTCACTCTCAAGTCGATCATCGGTCCCAACGGAGCAGGAAAGACGACCTTCTTCAATCTTCTGACCGGGCAGTATAGGCCCACCGCGGGAAGGGTCTTTTTCAGGGGAAGAGAAGTGACCGGCATGGGTCCGGCGGAAAGGACCAGGCTCGGGATGGGCCGGTCATTTCAACTGACTAATATTTTTCCTAATCTCACGGTGCTGGAAAATGTCAGGCTGGCCATTCAGGCCCGGAAAGGCCTTGGCCTGAACTTCTGGCGCAATTCCCTTCACTACGCAGAGCTGGAGGACGAGGCATATGGTGTTCTCAAAGAGGTCCTCCTGGAAGAAAAGTGGATTTTGCCTGCCAGGGATCTCACCCATGGGGAACAGCGGAAACTTGAAATGGCTATTCTGATCGCCCTTGAACCGGAGGTCCTGCTCCTGGATGAACCTACAGCCGGGATGGGCCAGGAGGAAGTGCCGGCAATACTGGAGATCCTGAAGAGGATAAAAGCGGCTAAAGACCGGACCATGCTCCTGGTGGAACATAAAATGGATATGATCATGAACCTTTCTGACAGCATAGCCGTCCTGCAGGAAGGGAGGGTCATCGCTGAAGGAACATCTGAGGAGATTCGCGGGAGCGAGGCCGTTCGGAATGCATATCTTGGGGGCGGGATGAAACATGCCTGAAGCCATCCTGAAGGCACAAGGAGTCCACACCTATATCGGACAGCACCATATCCTCCAGGGTGTTTCCTTTGAAGCCCGATCCGATGCCGTCACCGTGCTTGTGGGGAGAAATGGAGCCGGCAAGAGCACATCACTGAAGACAATCATGGGTCTTCTTCCTCCTTCTCAGGGAAGCATCACCTTCAGGGCCGCGGAGATCCAGAGGAAAAAACCGTACGAAATAGCCAGGCTGGGCATAGGATTCGTCCCGGAAGATATGGGGATTTTTTCAAACCTCACCGTGGAAGAAAACATGAAAGTGGCGATGCTCCGGGAAGATCGTGAGACCCTGCGGCGGCTCGAGGCCATAACGGACCTGTTGCCGGATCTCGGGAAATTCTGGACGGCCAACGCGGGCAATCTGAGCGGGGGCCAGAAACAGATGCTTGCAATCGCCAGGGCTATCGTGAATGAAACCGCGCTCCTCCTGATCGATGAACCATCAAAGGGTCTGGCGCCCATTATTGTTGAGGCATTGATCGATACGATCAATCGAATCAAGGAGCACAGCGTTGTGCTCCTGGTCGAGCAGAATTTCCACATGGCCGGCGCTGTGGGCGACTATTTTTACATCCTGGATGATGGATTGGTGGTTCGCGGCGGAGACATGGAAGAATTGGCCGGGGACGAGGCATTGAAAAGCAGGTATTTGGGTATATCGGCAGCGGTTGAAAAATCGGCATAAAAGAGGGATACGCATGGCGGGAGCTTTAGCGGCATTCAAAAAAAGAAGCGGCGAAGTGAGTCTCGCCGCTGCCGTCGTACTTTTTATGCTCCCGCTGTTGTGGATCCCGGGCAAGATCTACCTCACGCTGACGATCGCGGGACTTGCCATGGGGATGCTGATATTTCTGGTTGCCTCAGGGTTGAGCATCATTTTCGGTCTGATGGATGTTCTGAATTTCGCCCACGGTGCCCTGTTTGCCTGGGGGGCCTACACCGGATTCAGCGTTTTCAAGCTTATGAGGGTCTGGGTGGGAGCGGATTCGGTTCTCAAGAACGTGGGGGTGTTCAGCGTGGCGGTTGCTGCCGCTCTCCTGGCAGTCGCCGTTTTAGGCATGCTCCTGGAGCGGGGCCTGATCCGTCGCGTCTATGGCTCGCACCTCTTTCAGATTCTTATCACATTCGGGGCCATGGTTGTGCTGGTGGAGCTCATTCGTGTCTTCTGGGGCCCCAATGATGAGGTGATCGTTCAACCCCTGACCTTCCGCGGAAGCTGGGATATGCAAGGTGTTATCGTGGAACGATATCGTGTTCTCTGCATCATGATCGGTCTTTTGGTATACGCCATGATCCAGATTGTCCTCAAGAAGACAAAGCTGGGGACGATCGTTCGGGCGGGCGTGGAAAATCGGGAAATGGTGCAGGCCATGGGGCACAACATTTCTCGTATATTTACGGGCGTCTTCGCTGCGGGTGCCGCGCTTGCGGCGCTCGGAGGGGTGGCCATGTCCGTTTTCGACCGGCAGGTATATCCCGATATGGGGGGCACCTACCTGCTTTTTGCCTTTATTGTCGTGATCATCGGCGGCCTGGGAAGCATCACCGGCTCTCTCCTGGGGGCACTTATTGTGGGACTGGCCTACAACTACGTAGCGTACCTGGTTCCCTGGGCCGCGGCAGCGGTCAATGTGCTGATCATGATCATCATACTCCTCATCCGGCCCACAGGTCTTTTTCCGGCAGGTGGATAAAGGGGATTCAGGATAGTGATGCAAACACCCGTTCAGATGTACCGCATCGGCAGGAAGAAGAATCGCTTCAAGGGTGCGGGATTTTTTCTCAAAGTCGGCACGCTGCTCTTTCTCATTGCTACCCCGTTCCTCTTCCCTTCGTTCAAAATCGTGGACCTGGCCATGAACATCATCATTTTTTCCGTGCTCGTGGCCAGTTTTGACATTCTGCTGGGCTATACGGGGATCCTCTCTTTTGCGCACGGCATGTTCTTCGGCATTGGAGCCTATTGCGTTGCTCTTTTGATGGGGCAATACGGCGGACCTTCCTACGTGCATCTGGCCCTGGGTCTCCTGCTCGGCGTGGTGGCGGCCGCTGCGCTGGCCCTGGTTATCAGCTTCCTTTCCCTGCGCGTGAAGGCCATATTTTTTGCGATGGTGACCCTCGCGATTGCCGAGCTGGCCATTGTTCTTGCCACAAAGTTGAGCGGATTTACCGGGGGAGAGGACGGCATCAGTCTCAACATGCCCGGCATTTTCGCCGTATCTCACCACATGGGACATTTTCTGGGGATCGAAATCGGGGGGCGGATCTTTACCTATTACCTTATCCTGTTCGGGTCCGTTATTCTCTTTTTCCTGATGATACGCTTCACTCATTCGCCGCTTGGCCGGGTCCTGCAAGCCATCCGGGACAATACCCGGAGAGCAGAGGCCCTGGGCTACAAGACGTTCATTTTCCAGGTCGTTTCCATCCTGTTCGGCTGCGTTGTGGCTTCCATTGCCGGCGCCTTTTACGCCATGTGGGTGGGGTACGTGAATCCGGAGTCCTGCCTCGGTGTGATGACCATTATGCTGGATGTCCTGCTCATGGTCATCATCGGAGGCATGGGGACCCTTTACGGCGCGATTGTAGGAGCCGGGCTGCTGAAGACCGCCCAGACCTTTCTCCCGGATCTCCAGCACCTGGCAAAGATAGTATTTCCGCACGTTGCATTCATTCACCAGTTTCTGGAGAGGTGGCTGCTCCTTTTCGGGGTCCTCTTCATCCTGGTCGTGATATTGTTTCCCAAAGGGGTCATAGGCTCCATGCGGGAATATATGGCGCGGCGCACATAAGACCCCGCGCCACTAGAGCTTCCACCTTTGGTGGAGGAACTGCTTGGTTCTCCCGATCCGGGGGCTAGGAGGGCTGCTGCACAGGGAGTCCCGCCTTTGGCGGGATTCCGTTCCGAGGCTCCGGGCTGGTATTTTCTGCGACTTATCAGCGTGGGATAGCTACCCCCTGCGCATTCTCGACTTCGGCGAACTGCGGGTTCCCCCACTGATAAGTCACGAAAAGGCGGTGCCCTCTCACCAGTCACTTCAGAAAAGGCTTCCCCCCTGTGCACCCTCGGGGGGCCACTCGACACTTCCTGCTCTGCGGGAGCAGGCTCACCGGCATTTGTTCATGTCGATGCCGGAAAACTACCATGATATCCAAGGAGGAGAAACATGCCTGAACCTGCCATGAAGAGAGTGAAGGGAGATGGAGTGAACATACAGCTCGCGGTGTGGGAAGGAGATGGAAAGAACGTACTTTGTATCCACGGCTTAACAGCCAACTGCCGGTGCTGGGATGTCATCGCACAAGCGCTGAGCGGCGATCACCGGGTCCTGGCCATGGATCTCAGGGGACGCGGGCTCTCGGACAAGCCGCCCAGAGGTTATTCCATTGAGAGCCACTGCAATGACATACGGGCCGTGCTCAAGGATCTCGGTCTGAAACAGGCCGTCCTCATGGGACACTCCCTTGGGGCCTTTATTTCGATTGTCTTCGCAGCCCGGTACCCGGACCTGGTGGACCGGATTATCCTGGTGGATGGGGGAGGGAAGCTCTCCGAAGCGCAGATGAATAAGTTCTTCGCCAGCATCAAGCCCTCTCTTGACCGCTTGGGCACGGTGTTCCCATCTTTCGAGACCTATCTAGAGATGATGAAACAAGCTCCTTTTCTCAAACCGTGGTCCCAGGCCCTGGAGGTTTACTTCAAGTATGAAGTCGAGGATGTGGACGGAGGCGGAATCCGCAGTCGAATTCGGCGGGAGCATATCACCGAGGAAGACGAGAACCTGCGAAAAGTGGATATTTCCGAATTCTATTCGAAACTCTCCTGTCCCGTCCTGATACTGCGGGCCCCTGAAGACCTCCTGGCTGAGGATGATATCCTGCTGCCCGAAAAGGCGCTGGAGAGGATGCTGCGCGAGATCCCGGACGCACGCAGTTTCGAGGTGAAAGGAACCAACCACTACACGATCATGTTCCAGGCAAACGAGTCAAGAGACCGTGCTATCAGGGAGTTTTTAATTGATAGGTAGAAATGGTGAAAAGGGGGAAGAAAATGGACATACACGAGCCCGAAATCAGGAAAGAGGACGTCCTTTTTTTGGAAGACGGGCATTTTACCGCGGAGAACGTCTGTATCGTGACGGGAGCCGCCGGCGGCATAGGTAGGGCCACGGCCGTGGCCGCCTCGGCAAACGGCCTCGTGACCGTGGGGCTGGACATCGACGAAGAAGAGGGCAAAGCAACCCAGAGAATGGCCCGTGACATGGGTGGGCAGATGATCTTCCTCAAAACCGATCTCTGCTCCGACAACGAGGTGGAAATGGCCGTTAAGGAAGCGGCCAAGCTGGGGAGCATCAAGTATGTGGCAAATATTGCGGGGATCCAGCACATTGATTCGGTTGAAAAT
>CAZONI010000120.1:0-9155 GCA_964581175.1 uncultured Desulfobacteraceae bacterium | reverse complement strand
AACTCGACCCGAAAAAGCCGTTTGTTGCAATTTCGTCTGAAAGCTCACTTGATTTCAAAACAGGGGCTCAGCGATCGGAAAAGCCGGCCTTCATCAATAAAGTTGCGCCCTGCCGCCACGCCTGCCCGATCGGGATAAATATCCCGGCAGCATTTCACCTGGCTTCAAACGGTGATTTTGATGCCGCGCTGCAGGTTTACTTGCAGGACAATCCCCTGCCCGGCGTCTGCGGCCGGGTCTGCTATCACCCCTGTGAAAGCAAATGCAATCGTGGAGAGTATGATGACCCGGTCAACATCAGAAGCTTTGAGCGCTTTCTGGCTGATAAGGGCCATGTTGACGTCACTACCCGGTTAAGCCCCTATACCGGAAATAAAAGTGTTGCCGTAGTGGGGTCCGGCCCAGCCGGTTTGAGTGCCGCATATCACCTGGCCCGCATGGGTTTCAACATTACCCTTTTCGAAGCACGGCCGGCTCTGGGCGGCATGCTGCGCTACGGTATTCCAAGTTATCGTTTGCCGCGCTCGGTTCTGGATACGGAGATCGATCGAATCCTTGATCTCGGGATAGAAGTAAAACTGAACACCACGATCGGTGGCAATTTGCCTTGGAGTGGTCTTGACGAGTACGACGCGGTGTTTCTCTCAACCGGGCTGCCTCAAGGAAAAACGCTCTTTTCATCCTCCAGCCTGCAGGATCGGATTTTTGCGGGAGTTGACTTTTTAGCAGATCCGGAGAACTCACCGTTGAAGGATGCCGGGCAAAAGACCCTCATCATCGGCGGCGGCAATGTAGCTGTGGATGTGGCCCGAACCCTTTTGCGGACCCGGCGTGGTCAAGGCGGGGGCATTACGCTGATATGCCCCGAATCCCGGGAGCAAATGCCGGTTCTGCCCGATGATCTTGCCGAAGCCGTGGAGGAAGGTTTGCATGTCCACAACGGGTGGGTTCCTGTTGAAGTGAAGGAAGACGCTCAAAGTCCGATAGCCGTCGGGTTCCGGCAGGCGGAGGTGGACAGGGATGAAACTACCGGTCAGATCGCCGTCAGGCCGGTTGGCGATTCATACCGACAGTACGAGGCGGACCATGTCATCGTTGCCGTCGGCCAGGAATTAGCTGCCGGCGTGCTGCCGGAACAAGTCGACATCTCATCGGGTCGTATCACGATAGACTCTTTCGGCCGAACCTCTCGTGCCAAATTTTTCGCTGGTGGAGATGCTGCCGGCAACAAAGCGTTCGTTGCGGACGCCATTGCCGGCGGCAAATTGGGCGCCATGGCTATCGCTTGTTCTTTTCAGGCCGAGGATGTGGGGGAGCAATTCAAAGCCTGTCAACTGGGGATGAGCAAGACCTTTTCGTGCCGGCATTTCATGCAGCGGGCGCTCATGGAATCGGAGAACCTGAAACAGATAGTAGCCTATGATCAGATCAACACGCTCTTTTTTCCTCCCCGTCCGCGTGTTTTTCCGCCAAAGGAAGATGTGCAAACCCGCAGGACAGACTTTACCGAGGTCGTCAAAGGCATCCATCCGGCAGAGATGCCGCTGGAGATCGCGCGCTGCTTCAATTGCGGCACCTGTATCGACTGTGAGAATTGCATGGACTTCTGCCCCGACATGTCAATCCTCAAAGACGCCGAATCAGGCATCTATGACTTCGATGCCGATTACTGCAAAGGCTGCGGTGTATGTTCCGTCGCCTGCCCGCGAAATATCATTAATATGGAGAAAGATACTGGATGAGAATGCTTCTGAAAGGCAACGAAGCCGCAGCCTATGGTGCGCGATTGGCGCGGCCGCAGGTTATTGCGGCGTATCCCATCACCCCCCAGAGCCCCATTTACGAGAAGCTTTCCGAATGGGACGGCAAAGGGACGTTGGGCGCTCGTATGATGCGGGTGGAATCTGAACATTCCGCCATGGCAGCCTGTCTGGCCGCTTCGATGACTGGAGTCAGGACCTTTACGGCAACCGCCTCCCAGGGCCTGGCCCTGATGCATGAGATGCTGCACTTTGCCTCCGGTATGCGGGCCCCCATTGTCATGGTCAACGTAAACCGCTCGCTGGCGGCCCCCTGGAGTTTCTGGAGCGATCAGACGGACAGCCTTTCCCAGCGGGATACCGGCTGGCTGCAGTTCTACGTGGCCGACAATCAGGAGGCGCTGGACACGGTGATTCAGGCCTACAAGGTTTCCGAGACGGTGCTGCTTCCGAGCATGGTCGTTCTGGAGGCATTTTACACATCCCATTTCATGGAGCCGGTCGAGGTGCCCGAGCAGGAGGAAGTCGATGAGTTCCTGCCCCCGTTTGAACCCGCATTTCAACTGGATCCGCTTCACCCAGTGACTCTCTGCCAAACGGTCACCCAGGCCCAGTACGCTGAATTCAAATTGATGCGGCAGGCGGCCATGGAACAAGCCCTCCAGGCGGTTGAAGCGGTTCACGAGGCGTTTGCGGGACAATTCGGCCGGCAATATTCCATCCTGGAATGCTACCGCCACGAGGATGCTGAAATTGTACTGGTGACGGCCGGCACCATCGGTTCCACCGCCAGGGTGGCCGTGGACGATCTCAGGGCAACCGGCCGCAAGGTGGGGCTGGTACGGATACGGCTGTTCCGCCCGTTTCCCAAGGCGGCCCTGATGAAAACCCTGATGCATGCCCGGCGGATAGCCGTCATCGACCGCAATATATCTCCCGGGCAGGAAGGGGTTTTCAGCGAGGAGCTGAAATCCGCCCTCTATGCATGTGATCGCCGCATTCCCGTATTCTCATTCGTACTGGGGCTCGGCGGAACCAACGTTTCGCCGGCTCTCATTAAGAAAGCCATTAAGATGACGTCGGAAATGGATCAACCGCCCATGTCTCCGATTTCGGATGTTGAGGAAGAAAATGCCGCCTAAAGCAGCGTATGAAAACTACATACATCCCGGCCATAGGGCCTGTGCGGGCTGCGGCGAGGTTTTGGGCATCAAGCTGGTTCTACAGGCCGTAGGGGAAAAGGCCATCGGTGTCGTCGTACCTTCCTGCATCGGCATCATCATCGGCCCTTTTCCTTCCGCCACTTTCAAGATACCGGTCTATCATCCGGCTTTCGAAACCGCCGCCTCGAGTGCGGCCGGGATATCCAATGCATTGATCGCCAAAGGAGACGAAGAAACAACGGTTGTCGCCTTCGCCGGCGACGGCGGAACTTCCGATATAGGTCTTCAGGCTCTGTCCGGGGCCGCCGACCGCAACGAAAACTTCATTTACTGCTGTTTCGATAATGAAGCCTACATGAATACCGGCATTCAAAGCAGTTCCTCCACGCCCAAGGATGCGTGGACCATGACCACACCCGTGGGGAAGGCCGGCAGGAAAAAGGAGATGGTTGAAATCATGAGCGCTCACCACATTCCCTATGTGGCGACTGCCTGTTCGTGTTTTCCGGATGACCTCAGAAGAAAAGTCAAAACAGCCAAGAAAATAAAAGGCACCAAATATATTCACATCCTGTCCCCCTGCCCAACCGGCTGGCGATACCCTGAAAAGCTGACGCCTAATATCGGCAGGTTAGCTGTTGAGACGGGATTCTTTCCGCTCTATGAAATCAGAAACGGTACGGATGTGGAAATAACCTATGAACCCAGGCACCTTCCGGTGAAAGACTACCTTTTGGCTCAGGGGAGGTTCAAACACTTAAGCACCAAGGACCTGGACCGGGTCAAGGAAGAGATCGATAGCCATTGGAGAGATTTGAAAAGAAGAGCGGGCGGTTCTTCGTGTTCCTAGAAAGTGAGTGAAGAGATTCATTTTCTGAGTCTTGCACGAAAATGACTCTAAACGCCAATTCTGATTTGCGGATAGCCTTTTGCAGTTGCCGAAGAGTTTCCTTTGCGAGCAGTAATTTTTCAGGGTCATTGAAGTCTGTCAGTTCAGGGATCCAGTTCCCGCCGCCATTGGGGCCATCGGCATTTGTTTGATAATATGTGAAAATCATGACCTCCTCTGAGCTATTCAGATTTATATGCCATATCTGTCAGACGAGGTCGTGATTTTTACATATGAACTACTCGACTGATGCAGCAATCTCGGAGCTGTCTAATCCTAATTCGACAATTTGCCAAATTTTACCAATCATTATTCTGATTTGTTCACGATTTTGAGGAGCGTTTCTTGAATAATCCATTGATTCGATGGATTTCTTAAGCGATTGAATTTGCTGAATCGCAATATCAGCTATTCCTTTTTTATCTGCAGGAAATGGAACTTCAAATTTTGCGAAATCCCTCCTTATTTGCGTCGGTATCTCCTGCTCATAAACTGGTTTTTTTGAGGTTTGCTTTCTCACTTTCTCATATTCCCTCAAAGCGTCCTTTAAGGAGTCGACCATTTTGGCCTTTATCCGGTTTGCTTCAGGGACATTATCTTGTTCCAAAGACCCAAGAGATTCGAACCACATTGACAAAGTCTGAAATACCAGGGAAGCTGCCTTCTTTGATTCCTGTGGAACTTCCGGATCATTGAAAGCATATTCAGCTGACGCAGTGCTCGCTATTGATATTAAGAACAATAACATCAGTATTACCGCAGGAATAATTGGTCGGTTCTTCATATTCCTTTCTCCTTCAATGGTTGCAGCCACTCTTCACCTTGTCTTGATTGTACTGCCATAGCCGATGGCTTTGACAGTATCATCCTTATCTTTTCGAGAAAATAAAAAAAAGCCTCTAACCCATCTTCTCCCATTTTTCTCGGATTATTTTCTTTTCTTATGAATGTCGGATTGCCCGGATTCAATAAGCCGGACACCTCGTCCTTTCCGGGTTCGGGCAGTCTTGGGCCACATTTTTGAGTTCTTTTCGACCATTCTTCCGGAAACGTTCATCTCTACTTCCCTAGCCGGTCTGCTGGGTCACCCTGAGACTGGTTTGGCTGGATGTACGAAAGTGCACGTGGCCTGACGTAGGTATCCCGTCCGGAGCCCAACTGTCCAGGTCCCCTCTTTTGCGCTGCCGAGCCCTTCGAACTCTCTCCATCGCCTACGTTGTCCAAAAGTATTCACGGAGTGATAAAAAGTGCACACCCCCACAAACCAAACGTGTCGCTCAAAGTTGTATAATAAAGCCATATATTGATAAAACTACTATATTCACTCAAAAATATTCTGGCATGAGGCTTGCTTATTCCTTTCCTGAAAGAAAGGAGGTGAGTTGGAAGAAGTAATTTCACGTTTCAATTTGGCTTAAATTCCGGAGGAATGCATGAGGAGGAAAGAGATGTCTAGAAAAATTTTTCCACTGATTTCCTTTTTAATTGCAATTTGTTTTTTGGCCGGCCCTTCCCTGGCTGCTCCGAAACTCAGGAACGCCCCTTGTTCAAGGAAGGGTCTCATTATAACTACCCGGCATGTATACAACTTGAATCGCCCCTCCACCCCCAACTTGAAGCTCTACGTGGCTCTCCCCAAGGCCCTTGCTCCGGTGTGGACAGGGGATGCCGACGCATGGCTGGTCATATGGGGGCCCCCTGATGCGTCTGAAGAGAGTCCGAGTGAACTGGGCGGCAGTGAACTGGGTGGCAGTGAACTGGGCGGCAGTGAACTGGGCGGCAGTGAACTGGGCGGCAGTGAATCGGGCAATAACAATAATATAGTCAAGATCCAGTTAACCGGTATGCATTCGACGTACAAATTTGGCTTTCGTCCCGGGAGAAAAGAGAGGCTTTTTAGTATAGATCCAAGCGAGCTGAGCGGCTTACCTTCAGGCACGTACCAGATGGGTCTCGTACTGACCGTAGCAGGCGGGGATCCGACCGTCCTCGCGGATTGGTACGATGGATTCAGAAGTCTCATAAGCGTGACCACCGTGAAGATCATTTCCACGGCATCCGGCACGGGGGACGAGTCCACGGCATCCGACACGGGGAACCAGGACGCCGGCGGTGGGTCCGATGACGGGTCCGATATTTCCCATGAGTACTAACAGCAGAAATCCGGAACAATCATGACCCGAAGGAAGGACCGCTCTTTGTGAATGGAGCGGTCCTTCCTTTTTCTCACCCTTGGTCCAGGAGCACACTTTCCGTCTCAATGAGGTATCTCCCGCTTCCGGCATGGCATCCCTTGCATTCACTCCTAGGTTCATTATCACCTGTTCCGACTGGGGGCTGTCTCCATCACTCCGTTTCAGGCAAACGGACTTGTGGCTCAGCTGCGGGGAAGCCGCGGCCGAAATCGACTCGGTCGTCTCCCGGCAATTCAGGACCATGGCGGAACAGGCCAAAAACACGTACCAGATCCCTCTCCAAACCGGCAGCGGTGGTCCTCTGCAACCATCGGCCATACCGGCTGATCAGCGCCGTATTGTTATACCAGCAGCGGCATCGATCATCTCTCGCGATTTCCCTTCGGACGCGGTCAAAGGCATCGGATTCCCAGAGGGCCCGGAATCCCTTCTCCCGTACAGATCCCACGCATACGTGCTGTTCGAGACAGGGATATGCATTTCCCCAGGGATCAATCCTGACCATCAAGGTTCCCGCATAGCACCGGTGTCTCGGAAAACTCCCGCTTTGCCGCAGCCCGGTCATGAGGCTCTTCACATACGCTTCCTTCGCGAGGGGAAGGCCTTCCAGCTGGCGAGCCATTCTTTTCCGGTCGAGCTGAAATGCCTCGGCCTCCGGCCCGGTGTAAAAAGCGCTTGGGGAATAATGGGCCGCCTGGACCAACACGTGATCTACCAGAGCCGCCCACTTCAGATAGTAGGCACGCAGTTCTCCCACGTTGTTATTAGAGACAGTCATCCGGACGCGAACCAGTGGCCGGGAATGAGAAGAACAGGCTTTCAGGCGCCGAATTCCCTGTTCGATTCTCCCATAAGAGCCGGGAGCGCCCCGTGCCTTTTCATGGGTTTCCGCAGTGGCGCCGTCCAGGCTCACAGTAATACACGAAGCGCCTGCGCGGCACAGGGCCTCCGCCCGCTCTTCCAGCAAGGTGCCATTGGTACAGACGTTTACAGACATGCCGAGGCGCGCGAAGCCGGCAATGATGGACGGGAGATCATCGCGCAGGAGCGGCTCGCCCCCGGCGATACTCACTTGATACACATGCAGGGCACGGAATTCACGAGCGAGATCCCGGTATTCCGCCAGGGCCAACTCGTCCCGTCGAGGATCCCGCCAGCGCTGGCACATGAGGCATCGGCAATTGCAGCGATACGTGACATCCAGCTCCGCCATGTAGGGTCCGGCCACCGGGGGCCGCCCCCTGCCGGCCGCCAATACGTTCTTCCGTGAATGCCACAGTGTAGCAGCAAACTGCCGGGAGCCCAGAATATGCCTGTACCGCCAGGGCCTTTTCAATCGGAAATTCCTTTCTGCGGGGTATATCGCTGCCCCCTTTTTATAGCATTCTTCCGAGATGTCCAAAACATTTTTCGCGATACCCCTTTTCATTTTTTTGTCCGGCCGCTTCCTGTTTTCCCGGCAGCTGGACAGAAGCGCACTTTCCGTTGCCCGGAACGCGGGAAATGAGGTACTATGAAAGTCACTCAGTGGAAGGAGTCCCGTCACGCATGCAAGAGAAAGAAATCTGGTTCAATCGCAAGGGGCGATTGGGCCAGCTGGACGAGAAAGTGAGAGAAAATCTCGACCCATCCGAAATAACCAAGTTCGACCGGATGGCCTCCCGCTGGTGGGACCGATCCGGAGACTGGAAGGCCCTCCATGATATCAATCCACTGCGGATGGAATTTATCACACGGCAGGCATCCCTGGACGGGGCACGGGTCCTGGACATCGGCTGTGGCGGAGGCATCCTCAGCGAATCGCTGGCCGAAGCCGGCGCCCGGGTCACCGGCATCGACGCGGGAGCGGAAACCCTGGAGATCGCCCGTCAACATGCACGGGAAAGCGGTCTTTCGATCGATTACCGGCGGGGAACCGTTGAGGCGCTCGCCTCTCCAGGCCTGGAGAAATTCGATGTCATCACGTGCATGGAACTCCTTGAGCATGTGCCCGATCCGCGATCCATCATCAGCGCATGCGCACGGCTCCTGAACCCGGGAGGAAATCTTATCTGCGCCACCGTCTCCCGCAGCATGAAATCATTCCTCTTTGCCATAATCGGGGCCGAGTACATTCTCCGGCTCCTGCCCGTGGGTTCCCATGATCATGGCAAGTTCATCAAGCCGGACGAACTGGCGGCGTGGGGGAAGGCGTCCGGCCTGCAGATGCAGGGTGTTACCGGGTTGGGGTACAATCCCTTCACCCGCAGGTATTTCCTCTCAAGGGATCTCCGCGTGAACTACATCTTGCACCTTCGCAAACCCGACGCTGGTTTCGAGACCCAAAAACGCTGACTCTCCTCCTGGAGAGCGAGAGGACCAGGCACTCTCCCCGGGCGAGCTCAGGGAAGAAGCCATTTCTTCCCTGAGCAGCGCGCCTTTCCAGGAGGTGGATCGGGAGAACCTGTCCGGGTCCTCCGCCAAAAGTGGAGAGTTTAGCGACACTACGGTACCGGCCTAAAGGGTTCAGTCACCAAAAATACACAAATTACCGTATTGATCTGAACCGGCTCATGAATAGAATTGAGAAGGAGCGGATGGAAGCACGACAACACGATACCTGTTGATTATTTGCTGTTTTCCTTGTAAAAATACAGTTTAACGTTTGTTAGTGGTTATAGAATACTGATCATCTTGCATGGAGGCACCCATGAAGGAACACCCCGTTTTTTCCAGGGAAGCGGAAGATTTTTTCTACATGGAAAAGAACGTTCCGTGCCAGAACGCGTGTCCCGCCTCTACCAACATCCCTGCCTACATCAAAGCCGCCTTCGAGGGGGACTACAGCGGCTCTTATGAAATCAACCGCCTGGCGAATATCCTTCCCGGCGTCCTTGGCCGAATCTGTTCCCGTCCCTGTGAAGAAAAGTGTCGGCATGGGGAGCCTGAATTGGGAAAACCGGTTGATATTTGCCATATCAAGAGGCTCGCTGCCGACTACCGGGAACCCCGGGTCACTTCCGACAGGCCTCCTTCTCCCGACATCGACAAACAGGTTGCCGTCATCGGTTCGGGGCCTGCAGGCCTCGCCGCTGCCCATGACCTGCGCATGGCCGGGATATCCGTCACCCTCTTTGAAGCCTTTGACCGGCCCGGCGGCATGCTCGCC
>CAZONI010000119.1:0-9314 GCA_964581175.1 uncultured Desulfobacteraceae bacterium | reverse complement strand
AACGGGTGATGGTTCCCAACGCACCGGCCCCGATGTAGGTAACGAACTTCTCACCAAAGACAAAGAACACATACGTGATCAGACAAAGAACAGCAAATGCCGCAATAGTGATCAGCATGCCCGGAAGGCCGCCCTGCGCGGAGAAGCTCATTGCCGTTACGATCGTGCCCGGACCTGCGAGAATCGGTATCGCCAACGGAGAGACCGCGACCCCGAGCGCTGCCTCCCGGGACTTCTGGTTGCCCTCCTCGTCGAGCTGATGAACACTTGAGAGGTTGCCTTGCAGCATGTGGAATCCGATCAGCAAGACCAGCAGACCACCGGTAATCCGGAAAGCGGGAAGCGTGATGCCGAATACCTCAAAGATCATCTTTCCGAAAACACAAAATATCGTCACGATCAGAAATGCCAACGTGACCGACCGAAGGGCAACGGTCTTTGCCGTCTGTTTGTTGTCGTCGGCTGTGAGGCCGAGGAAAATAGGAACATTGGCTATGGGGTTCATTATGGCGAAGAATCCCATAAACACGGTCACTGCGTGGATCAGCATGATTTTCATCTGTCTCTTCTCACATCCTTACCGTTGTCCGGTCAATCGGGGTTGTCCCTCCGCCCCGGCGTGAGTTCCTGAAACCCCAAACCCTTCTCCTCCAGGGTTGACATCTTCATTTAAAATCGGCTTATTATTGGGCGAAATCTTGCAATCATAGGAAGAAATTGATTCTCTATCATAGAAAAGTGAAACGGCATGAGATGCTTCCCTTTGCTGCGGGCTAAATTGGTTCCTTTCCTTCAGCTTCTGTAAAAATGGGGGAAGGCTTGATTTATCAGAGCCGGAGAAATGATGTTTCCGGCAGAAATCCCAATCATACCGCCACCATTTGCGGTAAACAGGGTGGGATCTCGGAGAGTTGGCCTTTTCGAGCAGAAAAGCATCAAAGCGAACCTTTAGGGCGGCAGGGGGTAGTGGGATCATTGTGAAGCCCCGTACGTGCATCCTCGCTGCTTTGCAGCGTTACGGAGATAGTGGCCAAGATGCGCGGCAGTGCCCAGGTGAACCGGATTTATACGGTTTTCCGTTTAACACCACTCAGGTGGACTTGTAACGTAGCGCCATAATGCTTGTCAACCCTTTTCAGTCTGCTGTTTATACAGAAACTACACAACTACCGGTTCCGCGCGGCTGCGTCGCACGGAATCACGGCGCTGATTTCGGCCAATGCCATGTTCATCCGTGCTCCGGAACAATGGGCAGTGTGAGGGACGCCTTTAACGCATTAAGCATATTCATCTGATTGCCGTGTCTGCTTGGCAGCGAAGATAGTGGACCTCGAAAATCCGGGAGAAAACCAAAAAAGAGCGATAATTAATTACTGTCCGCGGAATTAGGAATCTGGATTCCGGATAAGCCCTGCGGGCTTTATCACTTTCCCCTTTCCTTTGGCCTTGATTCGTACTAGTCTTTCCGCGCGATGATTCTCATAATACAATTTTGGAGTGAAGCAACAAAACATTTCAGGGAGTGAATTTCGTGGGAGTCAAGAGCCTTCAAAGTTTCTTTGAACCGGAAGGAGTAGCATTAGTGGGGGCCAGAAGGTCACCCGGTTTCGGTTACGGCATACCTCTTTTTCTCCAGGCCCAGGGTTGGGCGAATCGGTTGTACCTTGTCAATCCTGCCGGAGGGGAACTTCACGGCATGAAGGTTTTCAAGGCCCTCAAGGACATCCCGCCGCCGTTTGATTTGGCCATTGTCATCGTGCCTGCTGAGACTGTTCCGGGGGTGCTGAAAGAGATCGGGGGCCGCGGGATTAAGAGCGTGATCGTTGAAAGTGCCGGTTTTGCCGAGACGGGCGAGAAGGGCAGGGCTCTCCAGGAGGAAATAGGGACCATTGCCAGGGGATACGGAATGCGGGTCATAGGGCCGAATTGCGTGGGAGTTGTGAATACGCTCAATCGTTTCGCCTCTGTTGAATTGCTCGAAGAATCAATGACACCCGGACCGGTCTCGATTATTGCGCAGAGCGGTGTCTTCGGAAACATTCTGCTGGATCATCTGCCCCATTGCGGGCTTTTCATTTCAAAGGCGATCACGCTGGGCAACCGTGCTGATGTGGATGAAAACGACTCGCTGGACTATCTGGGCAGTGATCCGACCACAAAGGTAATCATGCTCTACCTCGAAGGTGCAGCCGATGGGCGGCGCCTGGTAAAGACACTCAAGCAGGTAACCCCTCAAAAACCCGTATTGATATTGAAGAGCGGGAGGACCGGCGCAGGCAAGCAGGCGACCGCTTCCCATACGGGGAGCATGTCAGGCGAGGACAGTATCTACGACGCGGTTTTCTCCCAGACGCAGGCGATTCGAGCCCAAAGCCTTCCCCACTTGATTGATCTCGCGCGGGTGTTTGCAACCCAGCCTTTGCCCAAGGGCAACCGCCTCGGCATTATTACTACGAGCGGAAGCCTCGGGGCCCTCGCGACCGACGTCGCCGTCTCGGCCGGGCTAAGCGTCCCCAACCTCTCCCAATCAACGGCAGATCATGTCCGGGAAATGGCACCGGACTGGATGAATGTACGGAACCCGCTGGATGTCGGACCTTCAGGAACGTTCAGTAGAGCGCTCCCCTTGCTTCTGGCGGACGACGGGGTTGATATGGTCCTTTCCATCATGGTAATCCCCTATGCGGTGGTGAAAAATGTCGAGACCATGGGGTTCACGCTGAAAGACTGGTTTGGGGACATGGAGAGCCTTCGGGGCCGATTTCCGGATAAACCGCTGCTGGGGGTGGTGATAGGGCATCCGGAATTTGTAGGTGAGGTTGCTTCTCTTTGCGGTCCATACACACCGGTGTTCAACGCCCCTGAGCCCGCGACTCTGGCTTTGGGTGCATTGCGGGGGTATGCAAAGGGGAGGGCCGAATCGAGGTAACAACAGGATGCCCACCATGGAACGGATAGTCATTGTTGCTCACAAGGGTTCTTCACAAATTGCGCTGCAAAGCAGCCTGCCGGCGTGACCCCAGGGACAGGCAATTGAAAACACTCACCAGCGATCCCCGTATGGACACCAAATTTATCACCTGCCCGAGATACAAAAGTCTGCCCAGGAAACATGTCGCTGTTTGCCGATCATGCAAATGGAACATACGTTGCCATGCTTACCAAGAGTATCGGCAGCCAGTGTTGCCTTTTGCACCTAAGAAAAGGTGATGGGGATCGGCCAACCGTCAGTCACCAGGAACTCCCTTTAGACTTAACAAACCTATATGGAACTTGATGGTGGGGGAAGGTATTCCCCTGGGCTGAGATTTGACGGAGTTCTGCTGTCCCAAATTGGGCGACAATTATTGACATTCGCGGCCGCAGCATTCATTATTACTAGAATGTCCCATTTTCTGCCTGAGCGATAACATTGATGTTGGACAAGAGCGGTTCTGATCATGTGATGCGGACAACAGGAGGCAGCGATTGAAAAAGCCCATTATCCTCGCAATCTTTCTAATTCTGTTTGTGGGTGTGGCTGCCCTGGTTTTTTACGGCCAGTGGCGTACAAAGACAGCTCAGATCTACTATTCCGGCACTCTCGAGGCAACCGAGTCAAACCTGGCTTTCCAGGTAAACGGGCTAGTCAAAAGAGTTCTCGTGGATGACGGTCAACAATCCGAAAAAGGAGAGCTCCTGGCGGAGGTTGATCGGGCTGAGTTCGAGGCCCGCCAGGCCGAGGCAGAGGCAAATGTGAAAAGGGCCGGTGAGAACGCGGCAAAACTGGAGGGCTTGCTGGCCCTCTATAGAAATACCCTGCCTACCGAGGTTTCACGCGCCGAAGCCAATGTTTCCGCCCTGAAATCAAGACTTCGTGAACTGGAAACGGGCCACAGGAGCCAGGAGGTGGCCCAGGCCCAGCGTACGTTTGAGGCAGCCAGGTTCACCATGGAAAACGCGAAAAAGGATAAGATTCGATTTGATACGCTCTTTGCGAAGAAAATTGTTTCCGAGAAAGAGCGGGATGCAATGCAGTTGAAATACGAAACAGCCCTCAAGAATTACCAGAAAGCTGGTGAGGAACTCTCTCTTTTGAAGGAGGGTTTTCGCAAAGAATCCATTCAGGTGGCACGAGCGAACCTGGCCGAAGGAGTGGCCGCGCTCGAGCAGGCGAAAAGCAACCTCCGGAAGATCGACATAGCGGAACGGGACGTAAAGGCGGCTACCGCGCAATTGGACGGCGCCCGGGCAGCATTGAACCTGGCCGACATCCAACTGGAACATGCCGGGCTGCGGGCGCCGTTCAACGGGATTATCACCAGCAGGGATGTGGAACCGGGGGAAGTGGTAAACCCGGGAAGAGAGGTGATCTCCATTGCCGACCTCTCACAAATGAAGCTCAAGGTATTTGTCGGGGAAACGGAGATCGGCAGAGTGAAACCCGGACAGAAGGTCAAGGTCAAGATAGATACCTTCCCCGAAAAAACGTATGAAGGATATGTCTCATATATTTCTCCCGAAGCGGAATTTACTCCCAAAATCATCCAGACCCATAAAGAACGGGTAAAGCTCGTATACCTGGTCAAGATCACCCTGCCGAATCCCGACCTGGAGCTGAAATCGGGGACGCCTGCCGATGCCTGGTTCGAATAGACAACCGCACTTTTCTCCTTCCGATTCCAGATCTTCCCTTCCTGCAATGCAGGCGGAAAAGGTATCGAAGAGGTTCGGGCGCCTGGAAGCGGTCTCGGAGGTTTCCTTCACTGTGCCGAGGGGAACAATATTCGGCCTGGTCGGGTCCGACGGCGCCGGGAAAACCACGCTTCTCAGGATGATTGCTACCATGATCAATCCCTCGTCCGGCAGTATACTGGTTGAAGGGCTGGATGTGGTGAGGGAGAGATCGAGGGTGAAAAGCCTGATCGGTTACATGCCCCAGCGGTTCGGGCTCTATCAGGATCTGACCGTGGATGAGAACCTGGATTTCTTCATGGACATCTACGGCATTCGTGGAGAGGAAAGAGAGAAAAGGAGGGAGCATTATCTCGGATTCTCAAATCTGCTCCCCTTCCTGAACAGGCGGGCGGCGGATCTCTCTGGAGGCATGAAGCAGAAACTCGGCCTTGCCTGTGTCCTGGTCCATGAACCCCGCTTTCTCATCCTTGATGAACCCACCAACGGGGTCGATCCTGTATCCCGCCGGGAATTCCTGGACATGCTCCTGGAAATGAAGCACGATGGCATGACCATCCTGATATCCACCGCGTACCTGGATGAGGGGGAAAAATGCGACAGACTTCTGCTGATGCATCGTTCCAGGATCCTGGAAGAGGCCGGCCCGGAGGAAATACGGTCGCATTACACCAGCCTGGAAGAGGCGATGATACACCGGATCGAACAGGCGGATGAGGTGCTTGCCAATGACCGGTTCTAATACCGAATCGGTGCGGGTGGAGGGCCTGGTAAAGCGGTTCGGGCAATTTGTCGCTGTGGACGGAATTTCCTTTTCCGTTAAAAGGGGGGAGATATTCGGTCTCCTTGGTCCCAACGGGGCGGGCAAATCCACGACTATCCGTATGTTGTGCGGCATCCTCACCCCTTCTTCCGGCGCCGGCCATGTTGCCGGGTTTGATATCTTCACGGAGTCGGAGAACATCAAACACGCCATCGGGTATATGTCCCAGAAATTCTCCCTGTATGAAGACATGACCCCCTTCGAGAATGTCAGGTTCTATCTCGGGATATACAGCGTCCCTACAAATCTCTGGAAGGAACGGACACAGTGGATCTTTGAGATGACCAGACTGGGAGAGGTGAGGAACCGGCTTACAAGAGATCTTCCACCGGGCTGGCGCCAGAGGCTTGCCCTTGGCTGCGCCATGCTGCATCGGCCGGATATCCTGTTTCTGGATGAACCCACCTCGGGGGTGGACCCCATTACTCGAAGGCGCTTCTGGGCATTCATACGGAAACTGGCATCCGAAGGGGTGACGGTTTTCGTGACGACCCATTATATGGACGAAGCGGAGAACTGCGACCGGATCGTGATGATCAATGAAGGAAAAATTGTCATATCCGGCGCCCCGGAAAAGATTGTGAGCGAGATGTTCCCCCAGGACCGGAAGGCGGATTTGAACGATGTTTTCATTTCCCTCATGACGCGGGGTGAGTCTTGAATCGAGTAAGGATACTGGCGGTTGCCCGCAAGGAGTATTTCCATCTGATCAGGGATTTCAGGAGCCTGTACCTCGCCTTTTTCATACCCCTTCTCCTGATCCTCATGTTCGGGTACGCCCTCAGCCTGGATGTGGATAACATCCAGGCGGTGGTCGTGGATTATGACCGGACGCCGTTCACCAGGGATTTCATCCGGAAATTTGATGCGTCGCCGTATTTCCAGGTCACCAGGTATCTATCGGACAGCAACGCCATTCACGAATATCTGGACCGGGGCCGGGCAAAGATGGGTCTGGTGATCCCGCCCGGATGGACCGAGGACATGAGAGCGGACCGTGAAACGCCCCTCCAGATTATTCTGGACGGGAGCGATCCCAACTATGCCGGGATATCAAGGGGGTATGTGACCGCATTTATCGCAGATTACAACCAGCACCAATTGAAGGATTTCCTGAACAGGCAGGGGCTCGAGAAGATTGAGCCGCCCGTGGAAGGCGCCGTACGCGTCTGGTTCAACGAGGACTTGGAGAGCAGGGTGTTTATCGTGCCCGGGATCATAGCGATTATCATCATGATTGTGGGTGCACTCCTGACGTCACTTGTGGTCGCAAGGGAATATGAAAACGGGACCATGGAGACCATTCGTTCCCTGCCGCTCAGGCCGGAGGAATTCCTCCTGGGAAAGGCCATTCCCTATTTCTTCATCGCCATGATGGACGTCTTCATCGCGGTGTTCATGGGGCAGGTCCTTTTCGGGGTGGTTGTGAAATCGAGTTTCTGGCTCTTTGTGCTGGCGTCCGGCATCTACCTTTCCGTTGCCCTCAGCCTCGGCCTTCTCATTTCAACCGTAACCAAGTCTCAACTGGTGGCAAACCAGATGGCCATCCTGATCACGTATCTGCCGTCACTGCTCCTCTCCAACTTTGTGTTTCCGGTCTCCAATATGCCGGCTGCCTTGCAGTTTATCAGCTATATCATACCTGCCACCTATTTCATCGATATTCTGAACGGCCTCTACCTCCGCAACGTCGGTATGCATTACCTCTGGCCCGGCTATGTGATCCTGGCAGGCATGTGCTTCCTTCTCTCCGGCCTGAATGTCCTGCTCTTGAAAAGGGAGGGGTTCTAGATGAACTGGGTGAGAATCCGCGAACTGGTAAGGAAGGAATTTATCCAGCTTTTTCGCGACAAGAGGGTCAGGCCTCTCCTTATCATTTCTCCCCTCGTGCAGCTTATCGTTTTCGGGTACGTGGTCAGCACAGATGTGAGGGACGTAAAAGTGGCCGTGCTCGACCAGTCCAAGACCGTGGAGAGCCGGCAGCTGCTCGACGCGGTCGCCGGCAACAGGACGTTTCGGATTGTTCGTTACAGTGCGCACCCCGAGGAAATCGAAGATTTGCTTCTCAGGAGAAAGGCGGATCTCCTCATCAAGATCCCGCCCGATTTCAGCCGGACCCTCCGCAGCGGAAGGACCGCCTCGGTACAGATCCTGGTGGACGGAAGCATGAGCAATATGGCCTCCGTGACAATTGCCTACACCATGGACGTGATACAGGAATTCAACACCAGGTTCCTGCACGAACTGTATCCCCGGAAGATGAGCTATGGAAGGATCGATGCCCGGATCAGGACCTGGTACAATCCGAACCTGGACAGCCGGAATTTCTATGTCCCCGGCGTGGTTGCTTTCCTGATCATGCTGCTGACGCTGCTTTTTACGTCCATGGCGGTGATCCGGGAAAAAGAGACCGGTACCATGGAACAGCTGATTGTCACCCCGCTCAAACCGTTTGAGCTGATACTGGGGAAAACCATCCCCTACATTGTCGTTGCCCAGTCCCAAATGATCATCGTCACGGTTGTTGCAATCCTCTGGTTCCGTGTTCCCATGTATGGGAGCGGCCCGCTCTTGTTCGGGGCCACCTGCCTTTTCCTCCTCAGCACCCTGGGTATCGGCCTCTTTATTTCCACGGTGTCCCTTACCCAGCAGCAGGCCATGATGTCCACGTTCTTTTTTATCCTGCCGTTCTTTATGTTGAGCGGTTTCGTGTTCCCCATCGGCAACATGCCGGAACTCATCCAGTGGCTCACTTTTCTGAATCCTCTGCGCTATCTCTTGGTTATCATTCGGGGGATTTTTCTCAAAGGGGTGGGATTCGGAGTGCTGTGGCCTCAGTTCGCGGGGCTGGCGGTTCTGGGGGTGGTGGTCTTCATCGGTGCCGTAAAGCGCTTCAAGAAGCGCCTGGATTAGCCGCCTTTCTTCAATTCCGCGTCGATCGCGGTGAAGAGGTCGAACGGCGTGCGGTATTTCAGGGGCTTGCCGTTGATAAAGATGCTCGGGGTTCCCCGCACTCCTATCTGCCTGCCGTTGACGACATCCCTTTCGACAAAATCCCTTATGGATGGGGAGTTCATGTCTTTGGTAAACCGGGCCATATCGAGCCCAAGGTCTTTTGCTATATCCAGTATCTTGGCATCACTGAGGGATTGATAATTCTGAAACAATTCACGGCGATACTCCCAGAACTTGCCTTGTGCCATTGCCGCCATTGCGGCCTGTGCGGCCTTCCGCGCGAACCTGTGGCTCGAAAGGGGGAAATTTTTTACAACCAGTTTGACTTTGTCCGGGTACCGATCCAGCACCTGCTGGATGAGGCGCTCCATCCGCGCGCAGTAGGGTCACTGGTAGTCGTCAAAAACAACAAGGGTAACCGGTGCGTCCGCAGGACCCTCAAAAGGGTGATTTGAAATATCGATCGGGAAAACAGGTTCCACCTTGATAGTTTTGAGGGCGCCGGAGGTGCTGCTGCTCAGGATAAGCGTATCGGCGTTCGCGGAATAGGTAACCCGATCAAAGCTTTCAGTGAGCCGGATGCGGTTCGTGACCTTTTTTTCCGGAATGGAGTAGACGAGTATTTCCCCGCGGGCCAGCACGAAGACAAGCTTCCCGTCAGGCGAAGCAGCCACATCCAGCGGCTGAACCCCGAGGTTTGTCTGTTCGAGGGGAGTGAGATCCACTTTTGCATAGGCCGGCTGTGTTCCAATGACTAGTGCCAATGCGGCAGCAACAAAGAGCCATTTCATGGCAGCCCTTTTTCTCGACTCTGCAGTCACGACTTTACTCCTTCTTCCCTTCCGGGGCTTTTGCAGCTATC
>CAZONI010000118.1:0-9572 GCA_964581175.1 uncultured Desulfobacteraceae bacterium | reverse complement strand
AGCCGCTCAGGGGAATCGGACTCTCCTGCTGCAATCATGTCTCGGGAAACCGGGCTTTTGTGCGGGAGTTTGACGGAGGGGCGGGCATAGTCCGGATCGGGCGTGACGGACGTGTCATGGTCTACCACGGGGAATCTGATATGGGCCAGGGACAGAAAACCACCTTCGCGCAGATTGTGGCCGAACGTCTCGGCGTGCCTCTGGAGGAGGTAAACGTTGCCCCGGTAGATACGGATGTCTCACCCTTTGGGTTCGGCAGTTTTGCAACCAGGGGCACGCTGATGGGGGGGAACGGGGTCCTTGCCGCGGCAGCCGACGCCTTCAGGCAACTGGCGGAAACGGCTGCCGGTATGCTGGAGGCAAATACAGAGGATATGGAATGCCGCGAAGGAAATTTTTTCGTTAAGGGTTCTCCTGAAATCAAAGTGTCGTTCAAAGAGGTGGCGGATAAGGCTGCACTTGATCGCCATGGCGCGCCGATCGTCGGGACCGGGTTCTATGATCCTCACACAGCATTTCCCGACGCCAAGACCAAGTACGGCAATATTTCTCCGGCATACCCGTTCGCATGCCAGATCGCGGAGGTGGAAGTGGATCCTGATACCGGTGAGGTGACGGTCCTCAACTTCGCGGCGGCACACGATGTGGGGAGGGCCATAAATCCCATGGCAACCGAAGGCCAGGTTGAGGGGGGAGTGGCGCAGGGGCTCGGATGGACATTGATGGAGAACATGGTGACCGAAAACGGAAAGATCATGAATCCCGGCTTTCTGGATTACATGGTTCCTACGGCCATGGACGTGCCTCCAATAAGTTCTCTGCTTGTGGAGCCGATAGAGCCGAACGGGCCCTATGGAGCAAAAGGAATCGGGGAGCCCGCGCTGAATCCGGCCATGTCCGCGATCACGAATGCCATTTACAACGCCACCGGCATTCGCGTGAAGAAACTGCCGGTATCCCCCGAGAAGATATTGGAGGAACTCAAGAAACGCAGGAATTTGAACAACGGATGAACTATAACCTTTGATCGAGGACACGGAAAATTGTTCGCAAAGGAGGAAAGAATGACAAAACCGGAGATTGAATTCATCGACTATGACACGGAATATGAATGGCGTGCAGTAGAGGGAGATACCCTGGGAATCAAGGAAAAGATTCTCAGCGAAGACCCCGGGACCGGGGATTATACCCGCATGTTGAAATTTCCCCCGGGAATCGAGACATCGGAGACGCTGGTTCACGATTTCTGGGAGGAGGTCTTGATTGTCGAGGGCAGCCTGTATGACATCGCCAAAAAGGAAACCTACCTGCCCGGATTTTACGCGTGCCGTCCGCCCGGAATGAAGCACGGACCCTATCGCATTCCCTACGGGTGCGTCACCTTTGAAATCAGGTATTTTAAGAAATAGAACAGGGACCGGGAGCCGGACACGATCCCGAAAGAAAGAGGTATTGAGCGATGGAAATTGCATTGACGCTTGAGAAAAAAAACAAGAGCGAACCTCTGAACTTTGTCTACACCCGGATGCTTAATGCCGGCTACGTGGGCAGGGACCAGGATGAGGTCCGGCGGCATATTGATGAGCTGGCCAAAAAGGGGGTCCCCGGGCCGAAAGAGACCCCGACCCTCTATCCGGTGATTCCGCGCGCCCTGGTTGCCGATCCGCAGATAGAGGTCTACGGCAATGAAACGTGCGGTGAAGTGGAGTACGTGCTGCTCATTGAAAATGAGAACAATATTTATGTGGACGTTGGGAGCGATCACACGGACCGGCATCTGGAAGAGACCGACATACCCCGCGCCAAGCAAATATGTCCCAACGTGATCGGTCGCAGGGTTTGGTCCCTTGCCGAAGTCGCCGACCACTGGGATGACCTGGTGATTGAGGCAAGCATGGTGAAAGAAGGAGAAGAGATCCTGTACCAGAAAGGGGCCCTTGGTCTGATCATGGACCCGGAAAGCCTGATGGAATTTGTTGCCTCAAAGGTGAAGGTCTCCCTGGAACAGGTGATCATATATTCGGGCACCCTTGGATCCCTCACCGGTGGCTTTGTCTTCGGAGAGCGGTTTACGGCAAAACTCACGGACCCGAGACTAGGGCGCAGCCTGGATCTGAGTTATGAAATCCTGCCGATGAATTATATGACGGTTAATTAGGAGCAGAAAAATGCTGGTAGCATCCATACAGATGGCTGTTGTGGAAGACGACAAGACCGCAACCATAGAAAAGGCTGTGGGCCTGGTTCGGAAAGCCAGGGACGCGGATCTGGTTATCCTGTCGGAACTCTGGAACGTCGGGTTCATGAGTTTCGAGCGCTATGTATCTGAAGCGGAGGGCAAGGATGGCCCCACCCTGAGCACATTCAGGGACCTGGCCCGCGAATTGAAGATTCATCTCCACACGGGCAGTTTCGTGGAGGAGGACGGCGGAAAATACTACAACTCGAGCTATCTCCTGTCGCCGGAAGGCGAAATCCTGGGAAACTTCAGGAAGGTGCACCTGTTTGGCTTCAATTCACGGGAGACCCAGATCCTGACTCGCGGCGAAGAGGTGGTGGTGATCGAGACGGAACTGGGTACATTCGGTCTTGCCACCTGCTACGACCTTCGCTTCCCGGAGCTTTTTCGGCGGATGGTGGAAAAGGGGGCGGAAGTATTCCTCGTGTGCTCTGCCTGGCCCTACCCGAGACTGGAACACTGGATCATGCTGAACCGGGTTCGCGCCCTTGAAAACCAGTGTTTCCTCGTCTCTTCCAATTCCGTCGGTCTGAACAGGGGAAGCCAGTTCGTCGGCCACAGCATGATAGTGGACCCTTGGGGTATTGCCCTTGCGAGCGGAGGAGACGAGGAGACCGTCCTGCGGTCGGAAATTGACCTCAATGAATTGAAAAGCACGCGGGAGCGTTTTCCGGCCCTGGCGGACCGGCAGGCCTGGCTGAACCGCTGAGACGGCGGAAAAGGAAAAGACAGCTTCACGGGAGAAAGATTGCTGCTTACGCGTTTTTGCTCAGAATAGCAGCTGTTTTCTTTTGCCGTCCTCTCAACGGCAAAAGAAATAGTAGTTCGCTTTGCGTTCTTTGCGTCTTTAGCGAAGCGAGCGGTGAAATACTAGAGAGATTAGAGCATCGAACTTATGATTTCAAGAACTAGGGAGTGAAATGATGGCAGACATGCAAGTCGATTTTTGCGGCGTGAGGATAAAGAACCCTGTTGTGGCGTCTTCCGCAGAGCCCACCCTGAATGCCCACAACATGAGGAAATGCATAGATGCCGGGGCGGGAGGCGTTATTGCCAAAACCATGACGGATTCCCCTGCCATGCGTGAATTGACCACCAGGTCCAAGTGGCGCTTTCTGAACGAGCGGCATGAGGTCTGCCGGGGGAAGGTCCCGAGGGCCTTCAGCCTGTACGGCCGCAGCGGCCTGGCGTTGGAAACCCCGGAAGAGTTCCTGCCGCAGATCAGGGAGACCCTGAAATACGCGGCAGCGCAGGATGCGACAGTCATAGGAAGCATCGCCTCCACGGAAATCTCCGGGTGGGTGGAACTGGGCAAGCAGATCGAGGACGCGGGGGTCCCACTGATCGAGTGCAACTTCGGGTGTCCCCATCCCCATATGATGCCGGGCGTGAGGACGGGGATGAATGTGGGGCAGGATTTTGACTACGGATGCGAAATCACCCAGGCCGTATGCGAGGCGGTGAGTGTGCCGGTAATGGTCAAAGTCACCCCTCAGGTAGCGGACCTGGTGCTTTTCACAGAGCGGCTGAAGAAAGTCGGGGCGTCCGCGGTGACGCTGACCAACCGCTTCATCGGTTTCGTACCCGATATCGAAACGGGAAAACCCTTTATTTACGGCCAGGCCGGGATCGGCGGTCCCTGGGTCAAGCCCCTGACGTTGCGGTGGATCAACGACGTTCGGAAGGCCTTCGGGGACGAGATGTTTATCGCAGGGACGAACGGAGCCTATGACTGGCGCGATGTGGTCCAGTTTATCATGAGCGGGGCCCATATTGTGGAAATGTGCTCCGCGGTCATGGTCTATGGCTACAAATGGCTGGGCAAGCAGGTCCGCGGACTGGAAAAATTCATGGATGAAAAGGGGTATGACAACCTGGATCAGATGCGCGGTATCGCGTCCGATGCCGCCATGGCCTATGCCGATATGCCGCCTGAACGGGCAAAAGTGGACCCGGAGTTCTGCTCCAATTGCGGCCGGTGCCTGAATGCCTGCTTTTACCAGGCCATGCAGCCCGGCGACAAGGCGACCTGGGTCAACGAGGAACACTGCATCGGGTGCGGCGGCTGCTACTCGGTCTGCCCGGTTCCCGGCGCCGTAGAAATTTCCATCCATCAATAGGCCGATCTTCAATTTTCGCAGTGCCCTTCTGTCAACGGAAACCGGCGTCTTCCTTTTCCGGGAGGGGAGCTAATTCCATTTTGCATTCAAGATGATACCTAGGCGGCAAGGAACGGGCGACGGAGGCGTACATGAACAGTACGTCGAGGAGTCCGCGACGCAGCCAACGCCGGTAGCGCTTGAATACGAATTGGAATAAGAACATCTTTCGAAACGGGTGAACACATCTATGAAACCGCTTTTACAGGTCCTTTCGGCAGCAGAGATTGAACTCATACACCGATCCGCCCTGAAGATTCTGCGCGAGATCGGGTTCCGATTTCCTGTTGACGACACCCTGGAACTGCTGAGGAAAGCAGGGGCGGACGTGGTGGAGGGGAACGTCGCCAGGATTCCCGAAGATCTTGTGGAATATGCTGTTCAAAAGGTCCCGAAGCGGAACGAGGTTACGCTGTTCGGCAGGGATCCGAAGCACGATGTCGGTTTTGAGACGCACGAGCCGACTTTGGCCTGTATGACCATGGCGGTCAGTGTGATCGATCCCTACAGCCGCAAGAAAAGACCGGCAACCGACAAGGACCTGGCTGACCTCACCAGGATTGCCGACCGTTTGAAACACGTGCGGATCAACGGCGGCCTGGTCACTCCCCAGGACGTGCCCAACGCCTTCAATGACTGGCACACCTGGGCGACAACGCTGAAAAACACTACCAAACACATCACCGGCGGTGTCCTGGGGGCCCGTTGTGTTCGCGACGCCGTGAAGATGGCCTCCATCGCAGTGGGTGATAAAAGAAAGTTCAGGGAGCGTCCCTGCATCTCCGGCTGGGTTTTGACGCTTCCCCCGCTCGGAATCGATAAGGAATCCCTGGAAGCCCTGATGGAGATGAGCCGGTTCAACATCCCCTCGATGCTCAGTTCGGGTCCGATCCTCGGCACCTCATCACCCATAACCATTGCAGGAACCATTGCGCAGGCACATGCCGAAATACTGGCATGCCTGGTGGTTTCGCAACTGGTCAATCCCGGCGCCCCAGTCGTGTACACGAGTTTTGCGAGGGGCATCGATATGCGGACAGGGACCATTTCCATGGCCTGTCCCGAGTTCGGCATCCTGAAAGTCGGGATGGCCCAGATGGGCCGCTTCCTGGATATGCCGGTGCGGATGCCTTCCATGCTGAGAGACGCGAAGGTGCTGGATGCCCAGGCAGGTTTTGAAACGGGGATGATCGGGACGGTTGCGGGCCTGACTGCGGACATGATGGATGCCATGCAGCTGGATATGGACATGGTCGTGGACTTTCCGGACCTGCTCTTCTGCAACGATTGTATGGCTGGAGTCGAGCGGCTGGCAAGGGAGCTTGTCGTCAACGAAGAAACAATCGCCCTCGGGGTTATCAGAGAAGTGGGGCACGGCGGGAGTTTTCTCGGGCAGAAACACACGTTCAATAATTTCCGGAAAGAGCTGTGGATGCCGGAACTGCTGGAACGGAGAAACTGGGAATCCTGGGAAAGGGATGGTTCCAGGGATATTCATGAAGTTGCAAGGGAAAGGGTGCTGAAAATGCTGGAAGCGGAATCTCCGAGACTTTTATCACTTGAAGCGGAAGCGGAAATAGATACGATCGTGAAGGACGCCCACCTTTCCCTGAACAGCTCAATGGAGATTGAACTATGATGCCGACTCTGAAGGTTTTGAATGATGCGGAACTGAGAGAGATCGATCAGGCCTCACGCCTGCTCCTCCAGGATGTTGGGATACACGTGGCCCATGACGAGACGCTGGAAATATACGAAAAAGCAGGTGCCGTTGTAAACTCGGATCGCGGGATCGTAAAGATTCCCGGTCACGTCATCAACGATACCCTGTCCAAGTGTTCTTCCTCTGTTCGTTTGTACGGGAGAGAGGGTGCGTCACCCCTCCTGATCGGGGGAAAGCGCACCTATTTCGGCACCGTGGGGATCGCCACGAATGTGCTGGACCTTGAAACCGGAGAGTATCGTCCCGTGCTCTGTCAGGACCTGGAGACTATTATCCGTCTTGCAGATGTTCTCGACCCTCCTCATTTTATCCTGATTCCCGCCACACCGACCGATGTACCGTCGAGCCTTGTGGATCTCTATGAATTCAAGTACCTGGTGACCAATACGCGGAAGCATTTCATAGCGGAGGCCCAGGGCGAGGAGAGCCTGGAGAAGATTTTCGCCATGGCAGAGGCCGTATCCGGAAGTCCCGGCGCGTTGAGGGCGCAGCCTTTTTTTTCCATCCTTGTCTGTCTGACAAGCCCGCTCATGCTCCGACCGGACGCATCCGAATTGCTCATCGGGACGGCGCGCGCCGGTGTGCCCCTTTTCATCGAATCGGGTCCCATGTCCGGAGCCACGGCGCCGGCAACCCTGGCTTCAACACTGATCTGTGCGAACGCGGAACTCCTGTCCAGCTTTGTCCTGGCCAAGGCGGTAAATCCGGCAGTGCCGATTGTTTACGCGAGTTGGGCCAGGATCATGGATATGAAAACCGCGGGACCTTCTCATGGCGGGCCTGAATTCGGCCTGTTCCGCTGCGCCACCACGCAGCTCGCCGGGTATTACAACATTCCCTCGGGAGGAGGAGGGATATTGACGGATTCCAAGATTGTCGATGTTCAGCTCGGCATCGAAAAGCTGGGGACCACCCTGCTTCCCGCCCTTGGGGGGACCAATATGATCTCCGGCATGGGGCTCCTGGCCGAGGAAAATGCAATCAGCCTTGAAACCCTCGCGGTAGATCACGAGGTCTGCAACTATGTGAAGCGGGTTCTCGAGGGCATACGGGTGGATGAGGATACCGTCGACCTTTCTATTTTTGAACAAGTGGGACCCGGGGGCCATTTTGTAGACAAGCGGCACACTCTCGACAATTTTAGGAAGGAAATGTGGCTGCCCCAAATCATAAACCGTGAGTCCCTCGCACTTGGCAAGGACCCGCACACAAACAGCATGCAGAACCGGGCAAAGGACTTCGTCAGGACCTCCCTCGAAAAATTCAAGCCACCGGCATTGCCGGACCATGTGGCGTCAAAACTGGATGCCATTATCGGAGCAAAGTAAATTCGTCAGTGTCTTTTTCAGTACTGGCGGAAACCTCTCACCTTGAGGCGAACTGAGTTGTCATTCCGTCCCGGATCGGGGTCCGGGATGACGTGCAAGCCGGAATCCAGTGATTTTAGCAAACCCCTCGTCTTGCATCCAGAGTTGTTCAGTTTGACGGCACGTCGCTTATTCTTTCTTGACTTTACGCATTGTCGGGCGTTATTGTCACCAAGGATGCACGCGGATTCTCGATATGCTTTCCGGTAAACGCTGCTGCTTCTTTCCCTTCTGCGTTTGATTGCCCTGTTGCCCCGCGGCCCTGGTACTTAGCATTCCTGCCGAGAGAATCTGCGCATCATCATTTCTTTCGTTTATCCCCTATCTCATTTCACACGCTTCGCAAGGAGGCGGATCATGAGACACGTCATTGTGGGAGCCGGGATTGCCGGCACCCTGGCTGCTGAAACCATCCGAAAACTTGACCCCAAATCCTCCATTACCCTGCTTGGCCGTGAGCCCTTCTATCCGTATTGCCGTCCCATGACCACCATGCTCCTGGAAGGAAAGATCACCCCGGAAGAGATGGTGATCCGTGAAGCGAGTGATTTTCGTTCCCAGGACATCGAACTCCTGCTTGGAGAGTCGGTGCAGGAGGTCAATATGGCGGAACGAAAGGTGGAAACAGAGCAGGGACAAGTGATTTCTTTTGACCGCCTCCTCATCGCTGCCGGTGCGGACCCTGTCAATATCGAAGCGGACGGATGCGATCTCGGCAACATCTTCTGCATGAGGAGATGGAAGGAGGCGGAGGCAATTGCAGAGATCCTGCCGGACGTGCGGAGCGCCCTTGTCGTCGGCGGTGGTCTGGTAGGGATCAAGGCAGCCCAGGCCCTCGTTCATCGGGGTGTACGCATCGTCATGGCAGAGAAGCTGGCCTATCCGCTGCCCCTGGTGGTGGACCCGAAATCCGGTGCCGTGATCTCCCGGCGGCTTGAAAACATGGGAATAGCATTGAGGATGGGGGCGACGGTTAGTGCCTTCGGCGGCAACGGGGTGGTAAAAAAGGCGTTCCTCGATGATGGGTCGAAAGTACCCTGCGACCTGGTCGTCATCGCTGTGGGCTCGAGACCGGCGGTTTCTTTCCTGGAAACGGGCGCCGTAACGGTCGACGAAGGTATCCAAGTGGATTCGTACCTGGAGACGGGCGTGGAAGGCATCTATGCGGCAGGGGACGCGGCCGAGGCCATGGATATTGTCCTGCAGAGGAGGAAGGTGAATGCCATCTGGCCCGTCGCCGTTGAGCAGGGAATCACGGCAGGGATGAACATGGCCGGAAGGAGAGTGCGCTACCGGGGAAGCATGGGCCGGAATGTGCTGCGTATCGGGGATCTGGATGTCCTGACCGGCGGCCTGGTGAACCCTCCTCCGGGTGAGGATTACGAAATTCTTGAAGATGAAGACCCGAGGCGGAAGACATACCGGAAACTGGTTTTTCAAGGCGACTTCCTCAAGGGGCTGGTGATGCTGAACCGGGTCGAGAAGGGGGGGATACTCCTCTCCATGATACAGAATCAGGTACCCGTCAGCATAGAAAAGGAAAGGTTGTTCGATCCGGGTTTTGACTTTTCTCAACTCCTCCCCGGATAAGTTCTGTCATTCCGGCAAAAGCCGGAATCCAGTGATTACAAATCCTTCGTTTTGCAGTCGAGGGTTGTTCAGTTGCAATATTAAAAGGAAGGAAAGGAGGGATGGCCAAATGAAAGAAGTGGTAATTCATCCGGAAAGGTGCGTGGGATGCATGCAGTGTATGGTGGCATGTGCAACGGCCCATTCCAAGACGAAAAATCTTCTGACGGCTCTTGCGGAAAGTCCGCTCCCTAAGCCCAGGATCCATGTGGGGGTGGGGCTTTACCGGGAGGGTTTTCCTAACCGATGCCGTCACTGCGACCCCGCCCCCTGCATGGCGGTGTGCCTCCCGGGAGCCATTTACCGTGATGAGACATGGAACAGTGTGCTCATCAATACAGAAAGGTGCATCAATTGCGCTACCTGTGCCATGGCCTGCCCTTTCGGCGTGATCCGTTATCACGAGGACAGCCTGGGTCCTCCGGAAAAGACCATTGCCGTAAAATGCGACAACT
>CAZONI010000117.1:6727-9609 GCA_964581175.1 uncultured Desulfobacteraceae bacterium | reverse complement strand
CGCCTTCGGTTTTTACCCGGCCTGGAAAGCATCCCGGATGGACCCTATCGAGGCGCTGCGCTACGACTGAGGCAGGAAATACGACCGAAGAAAGGTTCGAATTTTTTCTGGCTGTTGCACAAATGAATCGTTTGCCGCACCCTGTTCAGCGGACCCGACCAGTCGAGACAGTTCTGTTGCGTGCTAGTAACTTGCCTCCTGCCTCCCCCAAGAAACTCTTCCAGGTATTGGTGTTCGATCTGCCGCGGGGTGGCGATGAGCATCCCCGGTCTGTCAAGCTCGGCAAGGTCAATGATCGTAGTATACCCAGGAGGGAAATTGAACTGATGAGGCTTCAGCAGGGCATCTGCAGAAGACAAGAACTGAAAATCGAGGGAATTGGAGTGATGACCTACTATTTATGAACCCTGCGGTTTCGGATTTGGAAGAGGAGCGAGATCAATGCAAACAAACGAAAGGTGGCTCAATTTTGTCAGGACGCTCAAGCGCTATTTCAAAAGACATCGGGCGAAATCAGTCATTTTCTTTTTGAGCTTCCTGCTTTTTATAGCATCGGGAATAAGTTGCGGCGTTGTACCGCCAACAAGGGGGCGACGCATGACTGGATCGCCGAAAACCTGCAACGGATTCAAGAAAGGGTACCTTCTGGCCGGCCATGGTTGGGCGCATCGCATCGCGTGTATAGGGGGGGTTCGCGCCACCCTGCACACATACCTCTTTTCCGGCAATGTAGCAGAACACCTGGCCCTGGACAGGCACGGAATCGCCGCGTTGATCAGGCATTGCTACGATTGGTTTGGGGAAATGGGGCTGGATTCCCCTACTCTCTACGTGCCGCCGGCATGGGCAATGGGTTCGATTTTCAGGAGCCAATTGCGGACACTCCCATTTCGTTATTTCGAGTATTTCAGCGGCGTGTACGATGGGAAAACGGAGAGGTTTTACCGTTTGCCACTGGTCGGTTACGAAGCCGACAGACCGTGGCGCGTTGCACCCCTTCGCCTGTGGAACGCGATCAATCTTGCGCTTGCCCGACATACCGGCCTCTTGCGAATCGCAATACACCCTCATGACTTGCATATAAGGCTTTCCAATCAACTCATAAAAATCTTAGAATTGCCGCTGCTTTGGAGCGATTACCGTAGGGGAAGAGGAGATCAAGCTGATTGGCCGGCCTTCAATTGCCGGCGGTAACGTCTTCTTTCAGAGAAATGTCAGGATAAGCGTGGTGATGGGCACAATGATTCCACTAGATAAAATTGTCCGGGGACGGAGCCCCAACCAGGAAAGGTAACCCGCATACTTTCACGCGGATGTGTATCGACCTCCCGGCATCAAGATTGCAAGAACTGCTGTGTAGATAACAGGATATGATTATGGCAAGTTAGTCCGCTGGGGATCCCTATGCCGATTGAACCCTTAAGAATAATAGTGGAACTGATCCCGAAGGCACGGTTTTATGTAACGAATGTCTCCGATAAAATCACCGAAGAATATGGCAGTTTGTTGCGGAATTACCATAGACTTCTCTTTTGTTCCGTCCATACCACAGCAGGATACCTTGAAGAAGGCTTCTGTTCGAAACTCGGCTATAACGAGGGACGGCTCCGACAATTTATTCGCAGCTTTCAAAAAATATTTCCCCAAAATGCAGGATATTCCCATGACCGTTTGGAATTGAGAGGCGAATTGGCCGAAAGTCAAAAAGAAAAAGAGCCCCTTAATGCCGATTCTCACCTTACCTTTATAGGCGCAGGCCTGGAAAACTGTGTAAGGCATCTCATCAAAAATGATTCTCCAGTATATTTTGTCGATCTCGACGGGGTATACAAAAAGCAGTACCGAAGACGCACGACGATCATTCTTGCGTACGAAAAGCAGAAATTAGTATATCACGGGGACTTCCGCATTCCTGTACCGGAAGAGCGCTCCATTAATTCCTTCAACCTCAAGGATGCCAAATATGGTCTATTCCAGCAGGTAAATAACCTGCTTCATTCTTATGGGGTTGCAAACGGGCTTATCGAGATTCGCCTGGGCAAAGAGGAACGGCATGCAGCGCTCACGGTCAATGAGTATGAGACGCTACTCATGAGGAATGATTTACCCAATGCAATTCGCAATCCGCTGCATTATATGATTGGTCGCGGCAAAAACTTGATTCAAAATCCTGGTTCAATCCCCGCGAAAACGAAGGGATATGCGGTTTACGACCTCGTACATTTTTATAATGAGATAATGAATACACTTCAGATAGGGCGCCCCCTGTTTGAAAAGATTTTTCCTTATCTATCTGCTTCTGCCTCTCGTGTTTTTCGCTTGAAGCGCAATATCAGGTTCATGGTTTCCGGAGCCGATAAATCGCGAACAGGGCTTATTATTCAAGGTGCTTATCAAAGCCCAATTCTCTTGCAGTATAAGAGACCCGCCAAGGAGTTTCGGAGTCTCGAAATCAAAGTATGGAAATTTGATTAGTCTCTATTTGTCTTCCAGAGCCACAAGATCAGGAACCCTCGTGCATCATCGATGGCAAGATCAACAGGCTCGGTAAGGTCCTGATCACCAGCAAAGCATTAGATGCAAGGCGCCGAGGAGCGACGACCGAGGCGTATGGAACAATACGCCGCAAGGACGAGCGAGCGAAGGCAATCCCGCGAGACGCGGGACAGCTGATGCCTTGATGGTGATCAGGATTCCTCTCCAACCACTCGCATTCCCAAACGCAGATAGAATTTGACGGTGGATTTGGAGAGGGTGTGGAGCCAGGTCTGATATTTTTTTGCATATCCCGCTTCCCATTCATCTTTCTGTAATGTTTCATGCCTATAATGCAATCGTAAGCTCAAAGTGAGCTTGGGATTCTCATAGGAAAGGAGGTGAAC
>CAZONI010000117.1:0-6627 GCA_964581175.1 uncultured Desulfobacteraceae bacterium | reverse complement strand
TGGCCGGCAATTGGGCGGAAAAGCCGGTAGCGCCGGAAATGAATCCATCCGGCGATATTCCCGATAGTCAGGTTTTCGTGAAATATTCTTCTCCCCTGGGTGGTTATGAACTCGATGTTCCTGAAGGCTGGGCACGGAGAACAAGAGGGGCAGATGTTATTTTCACATCGAAATTAGACGGGCTTTCAGTGACGATTACAGCCGCGGAAAAAAGGCCCGATGCTCAGAGTGTTCGCAAACACCAGGCAAAACAACTGGAAAAAACAGGGAGAGCGGTCGTCATAAAGAGTATTAGGGAGACCAAGTTGCGAAACATGCCCGCTGTTCGGGTCGTATATGAGTCAAACTCTGAGCCAAATCCTGTTACCAATAAACAGCTGCGGCTTGAATATAACACCTATTTCTATTACAGGAATGGAAAAGTGGCAGAACTCAGGCTATGGGCCCCCCTCGGCGCCGACAACGTTGACCAATGGAACCGCATATCAAAGAGTTTCAGATGGAGGTAATATGAGCGTTCTTGAAGCATTTGATCTTTACCGTTTTTATCATGCCGGGGAAGAGGAAACACTCGCCCTCAGGGGGGTCAGTATTCACCTCGAGGCGGAGGAGATCGTCGCGATACAGGGGCCTTCCGGGAGCGGTAAATCCACCCTTTTAGCATGCCTTTCCGGTCTTGACGAACCGGACGGTGGGTATGTGAGGATTATGGGAAAACGCATTACCCGGAGGCCGGAAGCCGCGCGTGCAAGCATACGCGCACGCAATATCGGCATCATGCTCCAATCGGGGAACTTGTTGGATCATCTCTCGGTGGAAGATAACATTCGGCTGCAAATGCACCTGGCGGATAAGATGAACGAGCGGCATCTGGACGAGTTGATCAATCTGGTCGGCTTGAATCAACGTCGTCATGCACGGCCTGCCCATATTTCCGGAGGAGAAGCTGCGCGCGCGGGCCTTGCTGTGGCCCTGGCCGCCCGACCAAGAGTATTGCTCGCGGATGAGCCAACCGGCGAGGTTGATGAGGAAACCGAGGGCCAAATCCTGCAGTTGCTAGGCACGTATCGGGACAAGGGGGGCGCTGTTCTGGTGGTTACACACAGCAAGGCGGTGGCAGCGTATGCAAACCGCACTGTACTCTTATCAGACGGGAGAATTGTGGACCATGACTAGAATATTTGTCAGTATGGATAACGTCGGCCGCACCTATGTGCGCGGAAAGGACCCCCTAGAAGCTCTTACCTCTGTTACCTGCGCCGTTCGCCCCGGTGACCGCATCGCCGTGGTGGGCCCCTCGGGCAGCGGCAAGTCCACATTGCTGCATCTTATGGGAGGGTTGGATGCTCCAACATCGGGAAGCATTTCATGGCCCGAACTCGGCCCCAAGGAGAGACTGCGCCCCAAGAAGATCGGCATTATCTTTCAAAGCGAAAGCCTTCTCGCCCCTCTGACGGTGGTCGAAAATGTGGAACTCCCGCTCCTGCTGGAGGGCTTGGATCCCTCAAAGGCACGCGTTTCTGCGCTTGAAGCACTGAGGGAGATAGCGTTGGACTCAATTGCCGACAAATTGCCGGAAGAACTCTCAGGAGGCCAAGCACAGCGGGTCGCTGTGGCCCGGACGTTGGCAACTCGGCCAAAACTTGTCCTGGCTGATGAACCGACCGGTCAATTGGATCACCCTACCGCCCAGCGGTTGTTCGATGTTTTTCTCGCTTCTCTGGAGGATTCTGATGCAGCACTTGTCGTAGCGACACATGATCCTGCAATTGCAAGACGCATGAATACTGTATGGAAAATACAATACGGTAAACTCGAGGTGAAGAATGCATTTTATCATTAAATGGCTCAAAGGCATACTCGTTTGCCGACCGGAACGTCTGGCCGGAATAGTAGCAGGTGTTGGTTTAACTGTTACCCTTCTGGCATCTCTAGGAATCTTCATCGCTTTAAGTTCTGTTACAATGACCAAGCGGGCGATCTCGGAGGTTCCCGTAGACTGGCAGATACTTCTGGCTTCCAATGCCAACGAAAAAGCCGTCAAGGTCGCAATAGGGAATACCACAGCATATGCCGCCTTGGAACAGGTGGGCTATGCTGATACAGCAGGTTTTACTGCCTCTACAGGGGGCACGGTCCAGACGACTGGTCCCGGGAAGGTCCTGGGAATCAGTGCGCACTACCGCCGATCTTTTCCTTTAGAAATACGCCAATTGACGGGGGCAAAACAGGGTGTACTGGTGGCCCAACAGACAGCTGCAAATCTGCATGTCAAGGAGGGTGATACGGTTACAATCACGAGAATAGGCCTATCTCCTGTTCAGGTAAAGGTGGATGGTGTCGTAGATCTCCCCAATGCTGATTCGCTTTTTCAAGCGATCGGAGTTCCGCCCGGTACCGCGCCGCAGGCACCTCCTGATAATGTACTCCTTCTTCCGGACAGTCAGTGGCACAGGATATTCGATCCCCAGATCAGGATTCGTCCTGATACTGTTCACGTGCAGTACCATGTGAGGATAAACCATAACTTGCCCAGCAGCCCCAATGCAGCCTTTGTAACGGTTCATCGCCTGGCGAATAATCTTGAAGCCCGGATCTCAGGCAGCGGGATAGTGGGAAATAACCTTGCAGCACGTTTGGCGGGCGTGCGGGCAGACGCACTTTATGCACGCGTACTTTTCCTGTTTCTTGGACTGCCGGGAGCGATACTTGCGATCCTGCTTACCTTGGCGGTTGCGAGTTCCGGAAAGAGACAACGGCTGCGTGAGCAGGCGCTGCTGCGCGTCAGGGGGGCTACAGTCGGCCAGGTTTTGAAATTTGAGGCGGTGGAAACCTTCATTGCAGGGATAGGCGGAGTGCTGTTGGGGGTTGTCCTCATTTACGCAGCGGACAAGATTATTGCACCAGCCGGCATAGTGATGGGCGGGGTCGCGTTTTTCTGGATGGGTGGTGCGGCCATTACGGGTTTTCTTCTTGCGCTTGTAGCCACAATGTATCCTGCCTGGAAACAGGCTCGTCATTTTACCGTTGCAGCCTCTAAAGCAGTGGTGAGGCGTGTAGGCAGGCCCCAGTGGCAGAAGCTCTATCTGGATCTTGTCGTGCTTGGGATTGCGTTTCTCGAGTACTGGCGGACGGCAAGCACGGGCTACCAAGTCGTGCTTGCCCCGGAAGGTGTAGCGCAAATATCTGTCCATTATGAGGCATTTATCGCACCTCTCTTCCTCTGGATTGGTGCGGTACTGTTATCCATGCGTTTTTGGGAAAACGGCCTAGAACGCGGGACAACCCTGCTTTCGACGATTCTCAGCCCCATTTCGGGGAATCTCTCCAGGGCAGTCGCAGCGTCATTGGGCCGTCAGCGTATGCTCCTGACCCGCGGTGTTATACTGGTAGCTCTTGCAGTTTCCTTTGCCGTTTCCACGGCTGTTTTCAATACGACCTATAATGTTCAGTCACGTGTGGATGCGGAGTTGACAAATGGTTCCGATGTACGGGTAACCGGTTCCACGGCATTCCCACCAGGGAGTAAACTGAAAGAATTGAAGGCGCTCCCGGGTGTCGCCGCCGCGCAGCCGATGATTCACAGATTTGCCTATGTAGGGAAAGACCTGCAGGACATCTACGGCATTGATCCAAAGCACATAAGGGAAGCGACCAATATGTCAAATGCCTATTTTGCAAGCGGAAATGCGCAAGCAACCCTTTCGATGCTGGCCAAACAGCCGGATGGAGTGCTGGTTTCCGAAGAAACGAGAAGAGATTTCCAGCTTCGCCGAGGGGACCCGCTGAATCTCCGACTGCAGTTTGCGGCGGACCATCAGTACCATATAGTTCCCTTCCGCTTCATAGGAGTAGTTCGTGAATTTCCAACCGCCCCCAAGGATTCATTTCTCATTGCCAATTCCGGCTATATGGCAAAGCAAACAGGAAGTGATGCAAAAGAGATCGTCCTGATACGAACTCAAGGCAACGCAGGAAAGCTTGTGAAAAGGGTACAAAAAGTGGTTGCTTCACTTCCAGGCGCTAAAGTAACCGATATTGGCTCCGCGCAACGAATCATCAGCTCCAACTTGACAGCGGTAAACCTTCACGGTCTCACGCGGCTGGAACTGGTTTTTGCAGTATTGCTCGTGATGGGAGCAACCGGTCTGATCCTGGCTCTCGGCTTGACTGAACGGCGGCGCAACTTCGCAATTCTCGATGCCCTGGGGGCCAAGAGCAGCCAGCTTGGTGCTTTTATCTGGAGCGAGGGTTTGTTGATGCTTGTCGGGGGTGGAACAATCGGCACCGTCCTGGGTTTCGGCGTTGCGCAGATACTGGTAAAGGTTTTAACCGGGGTGTTCGATCCGCCTCCTGAGTACCTCTACATACCGTGGGGATACATGGGCCTCCTGGCTGCAGCTGCCATTGTTTCTGCGGTTATTGTCGTTTTCGGGATGAAGATTATTTCTCGCCGTCCGGTTGTGGAAGAACTCCGAAACCTGTAAGTTTGATGCGACCATGTGAAAAAACGGGGTAACACATAGTCTATGCGGATACTGATTGTTGAAGATGAAAAGGCCCTGGCCGACATTATCAAAAAGGGGCTGGAGGACGAAGGTTATGCCGTGGATGTGGCATATGACGGTGAGGACGGCCTTTTTATGGCAGAAAATGAGCCTTCCGATATCATAATCCTGGATATTATGTTACCTATTGTTGACGGGATGACCATTCTGAAGAATATTCGCAGGGCGGGAGTGAAGACGCCGGTTCTTATGCTCACGGCCAAAGACACGCTGACCGATAAGGTATCGGGGCTAGACAGCGGTGCTGATGATTATCTTACGAAACCGTTCCTCTTTGATGAACTCCTGGCACGCATACGCGCCCTGCTTAGACGCAATTCTGAAACAAAGACCTCCGTGATTGAGATAGGAGACCTGATTATTGACATGGCCAGCCACCAGATAAAGCGGGCAGGAAAAGAAATCACGCTGTCAGCAAGGGAATATTGCCTCCTCGAGTATATGGCTTTGAACAGGAATAAGGTTCTGAGCAGGACCTCCATATCTGAACACATTTACGACTACGGCTTCGATCTTGACAGCAATGTCATTGATGTTTTCATTAATCGCATCAGAAATAAAATAGACAGGGGATATAACAAGAATCTTATCCACACCGTGCGGGGGGCAGGATACATCCTGAAAGGATAGGGAGATGCTTTCCTCCATTAAGGCAAGAGTTATTACATTCTACCTGGCGGTTCTTTTAATTACGTTGTCTGCACTGGGTATCTTCCTCTACTTGAGCCTAAGCAAAATCGTCTACAATTCCATTGATGCAAGCCTTCTGTCCCGGGCGAAGGCCCTAGCAACACTGATCAATGAGACCAGCGATGGAACCGAATTCAACTTCTCAGACGAGATCATGTGGGAGTATCATTCGCCGAAGGCCGGAAGTTTCTTTCAGATACGGCGTCTCGATGGGACAATTTTAGAGAAGTCAGTCTCTCTAGGGGAACGTAATCTTCCCTTTCAGGCAGGACAGCATGGCAACTATTTCAACACAATGCATTTAGATGGAAAACCGGTAAGACTGGTAATTTTCCCTATTTTGAAGGACAAAGAACAAAACGATAATAAGAGCGGCCGCCTGAAAAAAGAGAGAGGAGCCAGCCTTATTATCCAGTGTGCAGAGACCATACAGGATCAGATGACGCTCATACGGAATTATGGTCTTGTCCTCGCGGTCTCTATCTTTCTTGTCATGGTTGCTTCTGCATCAGGCGCTTTTCTTATCGCAAGAAAGGCCCTCATGCCGGTGAAGGAAATGTCGGCAACGGTCAGCAGGATTTCTGAATCAAACCTCTCAGAGAGGCTAAGGGTAGAGAATACACCAAAAGAACTGCGGAGCCTGTCTTCTTCGTTTAACCGCACCTTCGATCGGCTGGAGAATTCCTTCAAGCGACAGAAACAGTTTACATCGGATGCCTCCCACGAACTCCGAACTCCTTTATCAGTGATCCTGAGCCAGAGCGAGATTACGCTGAGGAATGAAAGGACGCCCGAAGAATACAAGAATGCCCTTCTGACCGTGGAAGAAGCCGGGAAACTGATGTCTGATATAGTGACGAAGCTTCTCACTATTGCACGCCTTGGTGCCGACAAAGCTGAAATGAGAGGAGGAAGAATAGATTTACGCGAAATCATCTCTCATGCAGTGAAGCTGCTACGGTCGTATACTGAAAATAATCGGATTAGCATAGCGTTAGGAGATCCAGAGCAACCTCCTGTGATTCAAGGTAACAGGGCCGCGATCCTGGAACTTTTTGTAAACATACTGGATAATGCCATAAAGTATAATATTCCTCAGGGAAGAATCGATATTTCCTTTAGAGAAGAAGATTCATTTATCGTGACACAGGTAAGAGATACCGGTGTCGGCATAGCTGAGGAGGATCTCACCCACGTCTTCGAGCGGTTCTATCGCGTGGACAAATCCCGTTCCAAGCATATTGCGGGAATCGGGCTGGGCTTGAGCATCTGCCGGAAGATAGTACGGTTGCACGGCGGCAGGATGGCAATGCAAAGCAAGGTAGGAGAAGGAACGATTGTATCTGTTTCTCTGAAGAAAGACTTGCCT
>CAZONI010000116.1:0-9713 GCA_964581175.1 uncultured Desulfobacteraceae bacterium | reverse complement strand
TGCATATCTCAGAACCTGGGGTCCGGGCTCGCCCTGCGGCGATCGCCTCATTATCCGTATCCCGCTTTCCTTCATTCCTCGTTGTCTTCCCTTCTCAGCACCTCGGAAATCGATTCGGCCAAATCGACAATAAGCGCGGAATACTGCTCTTCCACCGATCGAGCGTCCTGTTGAATGATCGAAAAATCAAACGAAACCCCGCCCAGCCCGGTATCGGTATCCAGGTTGATTAAAGCGGCGCCGATGGTGATCAGCCCGGGCAGATATTCTTCAATGGACATGGCATACCCGCGCTGTCTCGTTCTTTCGATCTCCGCCAGCAATCGCTCCTTATCGGTGATGGTATTCTCTGTTTTTGGTGTAAATGATATCCCGTCAACCATTCGTTTCAGGGACTCGTCGGAAAGAGTGGCCAGGTAGGCCTTCCCGATCGAAGTATTGTGGAGGGAATTTTTGGCCACGGCAGGGAGGTGGTAAGTGAGAGTCTCTTTGGCCTCCCTCTGGTAAGCCCTCATGAAGCCGTCATCGACCGCAAAAGCAACATCGATCGTTATGTTGTACCGGTTGTACACCTCGTCGACCAGTTTCTTTATGAGACGCAGTTCGTCGCTGGACTGCATCATATTCGTACACAGGGCCAGAGACCTGATTCCCAATCTCACCTCCTTGGTCTTGGCATCCTTTTCGAGATAGTCCAGTTCCACGAGCGTGTTGACGAACCGATAGGTGGAGGTCATGTTCATCGACAAGGTCCGGGAGATTTCGGTTTGCGTGAGGCTGCGGTTTTCTGTATCGAACAGAGAAAGGACCTTCAGCCCTTTCTCCAATGAGGTCGAGAAATACTGCCGGTTAGACGCCATGGGTGACCGCGATGCAGGAGGTTTACTTTTATCGTAATTCCTTTGCTGTTATAGTAAATAAGCTCCGACACACTGTCAAGAACTTATTTTGCCCCATTTTTGTTGACAGCCGGGCGGAAATAGATATATCTATATAACTATATACAGCAACAGGCCGTTTCCTATTTCATGAATTATTTTCACGTCGATCATCTCCGGCACGTCACCCGTAACGATCTGGCCGCGCAGCGAAATACTGCAAAGATTACGTCATCGAACTTATGGATCCAAGTGCTTAGTGAAATGGCACGTTTGGATCAGGAGAGTTGCTATGCCAATGACCATCAGTGAAAAAATCCTCGCGGCTCACTGCGACAGAGAGGATGTGAAACCGGGAGAACTCATCGAAGCCCGGTTGGATTTTGTGTTCGGAAACGATATCACCGCGCCGATTGCCATAAAGGTGTTCCATGATGCGGGCGGAAAGCGGGTTTTCGATCCGGAGCGGGTGGCTATGGTCCCCGATCATTTCATGCCCAACAAGGACATCAAATCCGCCATGCAGGCCAAGGAACTGCGGGATTTCTCCATGGCCCAGGAACTGCCCTATTTTTTCGAAGTGGGCCGGATGGGGATCGAGCACGTCCTGTTGCCGGAGTTGGGATTGGTTTTGCCTGGAGATGTGATTCTCGGAGCAGACAGCCATACATGCACGTACGGCGCTTTGGGAGCATTTGCGACCGGTGTCGGCTCCACCGATCTGGGGGCGGCCATGGTGACGGGACATACCTGGTTCAAGGTCCCGGAGTCCATTCGTTTTGTGTACAAGGGTGAATTGGATCGCTGGGTAGGCGGCAAGGATTTGATTTTGTATACCATCGGCCGGATCGGACTGGACGGGGCAAGGTACAAGGCCATGGAATTCACCGGCCCCGTGATCGATCGGCTGCCCATGAGCGACCGTTTCACCATGTCCAACATGGCTATCGAAGCAGGCGCCAAGGTGGGCATCGTCCCGCCCGACGAAACCACCGAGGCGTACGTGAAAGGCAGGGCAAAGCGTCCCTATACATTCTACCGGTCGGACCCGGATGCGGTGTACGAGGCGGCGCATGAATGGGATATGACCGGCGTGGAACCTCAGGTGGCGTGTCCGCACCTTCCGAAAAACGTCCGGGGAGTCAGTGAACTGGGAGACGTAAAGATCGACCAGGCCGTAATCGGGTCCTGTACCAACGGCCGTCTGGAGGACCTTCGAGTGGCGGCCGAAATTCTGAAGGGCCGAAAGATTTCTCCGCATGTCCGATGCATCGTCATTCCCGGGAGCCCGAAGGTCGCCCGTCAGGCCCTGGATGAAGGCTTGTTTCACATTTTCATGGATGCGGAGGCGGCTATATCCACGCCCACCTGCGGACCTTGCATAGGCGGACATATGGGCATCCTGGCCGCCGGTGAACGGGCCGTGTCCACGACCAATCGCAATTTCGTCGGTCGAATGGGTCACACGGAGAGTGAAGTCTACCTGGCGTCCCCGGCCGTGGCCGCCGCCAGCGCCGTCGTTGGTCGCCTCGTGCATCCGGCCGAAGTCGCGGCCAAGTGAGGTTGAACATGTCGATACGAGGAAAAGTCTGGAAATTCGGGAATGACGTGGATACCGACGTCATCATCCCCGCGCGGTACCTGAACACGTCGGATCCGGCCGAACTGGCAGGTCATTGTATGGAGGATGCCGATCCCGCGTTTGTGAACAAGGTCCGACCTGGAGACATCATCGTGGCGGGAAAGAACTTCGGGTGCGGTTCTTCCCGGGAACATGCGCCCATCGCCATCAAGGGCGCTAAAATCGGTGCAGTCATCGCCGAATCCTTTGCCCGGATTTTTTACCGGAACGCCTTCAATACCGGCCTGCCGATCCTGGAATCACCGGCGGCAGCCGCGGGAATTGAGCAAGGAGATGAGGTGGAACTCGATCTTACGACAGGGGTCATTTTCGATCACACCACCAATAAACAATACCAGGCTCAGCCGACACCGCCCTTCATGCGTGAACTGCTGGAGGCCGGCGGCCTGGTACAGTATGTGCGCCGCCGGAACAGGCGAGCCGGCAAACGCTGAACCGTATCTTTTCACTGCACGTCGCGCTCAGGATGCAAAGCAAGAATTCAGGGTTCGGGGGCCGCGACTGGCGGCGGGAGGGGGGGCATGGTGATGCGTTGATGGACGTTGAGCCGGCTCGGGTCCTTGATCTCAGGGTTGGCTTTAAGGACCTTGCTTGCAATATCCTTGTCATACCTCCCGTAGCCTCTCATAATTATTCGGAAGAAGGTGTCCCCAGCCCGGACCTCTACCACGGTGCTCTTCTCCTTCACAGCACCTTTCTGCGGCGGCGAGGGATGCGCCCCAAGCCCGGTTTGGGCGTTCTTTCCGGGTTCGAGCTCTTTGTCCGCAGGTACGGCGGACGCCGGGGCGGCGAGGAGGGCCTTTTCCGTAAGGGCCGAGGCAATAGCCGGGGGCGGGGCGGCCTTTGCTTCAGGAGCTGCCGGATGCTCCGAAACGGAGACTGGACCGGAAGCGCGTGCCTGCTTCTCCGGCACCATGGTTCGAACGTTTTTTTGAGGGGGGAGCCAGAGTTCTCCCTTCAACTGGAGGCCCAATGTAGCCAGGCCGAATCCTGTCAGGAGACTCAAACAGGCGGCCAGTACGAAGAGGCGGGCTGAACCGAAGCGGCGCCGGCCCGATGAAGTCCTTGTGAATCGCGCCCGGGCCGCCTCCCAATCGGATCGGGCGGTGGAGAGGTCCGAGAACGGGTTTTCAGAGAGCTCGTCGATCGCCTCCCGCACCGTGTCATCTCCGATCTTCCGCTCTTTCAGTGCATACCCTATCAGCAGGGCGTTATCGCACACCGTGTTGATCTTTCTCGGTATCCCTCCGGAATACAGCCAGATCAGTAACTCGGCTTCTTTGGTGAAGAGGGCGGAACCGTCATACCCAGCCACTTTCAGGCGGTGACGGATGTATTCGCGGGTCTCCTTTTCATCAAAGGGCAGGATGTACCGCCTCAGGTTGATCCGCTGTGAAAGCTGCCTCAGTTCCGGCTGCTTCAGCTTTTCTTCCAGCTCGGGCTGCCCTGAGAGGATGATTTGAATCAGCTTTTTCTTGGACGTCTCGAGGTTGGAGAGGAGCCGCAGGTTCTCCAGGCAGCGGAGATTCAGATCCTGCGCCTCATCGACGATAATCACCAGGTTCCCTCCCCGGTCAAGTTGCCGGATGGCCAGATCGCTCAGGCGATGGAGGGCCGCTGCCTTTGCGAGGCGTTCCTTTTCATCCGCCAGCCCCAGGTCCATGAGGACCATGTGGAGCATCTCCTTGAACGTGAGGTCGGTATCGAAGATATAGGCCGCCTTCACATCTTCTTCCAGGCCGTCCAGGGCCGATCTGAGCAGGATGGTCTTTCCCGTGCCCGCTTCGCCCAGTACGACGATGAAGCCCCTCCGCTCCTGGATACCGTAGGTGAGGGAAGCCAGCACTTCACGATGCGTCGGGCTCAAGTAGAGGAACTTGGGGTCGGGGGTGGCCTCAAATGGTCTTTCGGAAAATCCGTAGAAGCGGCAGTACATTCGTCAAGGTCCCGGTTTCAGGGTTCAGGGGCAGGGATGGCGTTGACCATGAAGGTCCGCCCGTTTGTGGCCATTCTCGCGTAATGGTAGACACTTTTGGGCAGGCGGTCAAATATCTTTTTGTTCATTTTAGAGTGGTCCTCCCTCGATCTTTCCCCGACCCATCACCCATGGCCCATTGTCCCTTGACCGAAACCCCGCGAACGGGACAAGCGGGCAGTGAATAGGTTTTCGTCCATCGTCCGAGCGAAGCGGTCATCCATCGTCCGTCTATCTTTTCCCGTTCATCCTGTCTCATAGACTAAGCTGTGCCCCCCAAACTGTTTTGACATTTTCCGACGGATGAATAAAATAGAATACAAATCATAGCAATTGCATGAGGTCACTATGTCCAAGACTATAACACTACGATTGAAAGATGAGGTGTATGAGATCCTTCTCGAGGTGGCCAAGGCGGAAAATCGGCCACTATCCAATCTCATCGAGACGGCTGCCGTGTCGAAGGTTTATGAACAGCAATTCGCTGATGATGCTGAGCTGGCTGAGATCGTTGAGAACGAGGAACTGATGAAAAGGATCACGGCAGGGTCTCGCGATGCGAAATCAAGGAGAGGCCGCTTCGTTGACTGAAGACCGAATCTTTGAGACCGAACAGTTCCAAAAAGATGTGCAGCGGCTTTCCAGGTCGGGCAAAGCCAAAATAGCCCAGAAGCTTCGTAGCTTGGTATATCCTCAGTTGCGCCGGCATCCACACTACGGCCCGAATATCAGAAAGCTCAAAGGCTTTAATCCTGATACGTGGCGATTTCGAATCGGGGCATGGCGTTTCTTTTATGAGGTTGATGAAGAGGAGAAGATAGTCTTCCTGATCGCGGCCTCACATAGGAGCGCAGCATACAAGTAAACGCCGTTCCGCGCTTTTTCGTCCGAGCGAACCGATCCTCCACCGTCCGTCAATCTTTTCCCGACTTCCGACTTCTGTCTTTTTCGTCCCTCGTCCAAGCGAAGCGGTCATCCATCGTCCGTCGGTCTTTACCGTCCCTCAGTCTTTACCGCAGCTTTGCTGCCGAGTAGTTTTTTGTTTCCGCCGTCTCAGCGGAAAGGGAAAAATTAAATTCTTTGCGATCTTCGCGCCGTTGCGGTGACGAAAAATTATCCGGTTCGGATACGAAATCGTATTTATGGACACATGCACTCAGGCCGGGCAGCTATGGCTCACAGGTCAAGTGGCATATGCCGGTCGGGGTCTCCATTGCGTAGGGGAAGTACCGTCCCCTGAACCGGAGGGCCACGTTCACGAGGCTGATGAGCACCGGCACCTCCACCAGGGGACCGATGACCGCGGCAAAGGCCTGGCCGGAATCGATGCCGAAGACCGCGACCGCCACGGCGATTGCGAGTTCGAAGTTATTGGAGGCGGCCGTGAAGCTCAAGGTCGTGGATTGTTCATAGGTGGCCCCCACCTTCATGGACAGGTAGAAAGAGACAAAGAACATGATCACGAAATAGATGCAGAGGGGCACGGCTATCCGGACCACATCCAGGGGAAGGTGGACAATGAAATTCCCTTTGAGGGAAAACATCACCAGGATGGTAAACAGCAATGCAATCAGCGTGATGGGACTTATCTTCGGGATGTATCTTTGCTCATACCATTCACGGCCCTTTGTCTTGAGACCGATCAGGCGCGAGAGCACGCCGGCGATAAACGGGATTCCCAGATAGATGAAGACGCTCTCTGCGATCCGGCCGATCGATATGTCCACCACCGCCCCCTCCAAGCCGAGCCACCGGGGAATGATGGTGATGAATATGTAGGCGTACAGGGAGTAGAAGAGGACCTGGAAGACTGAATTGAATGCCACGAGTCCGGCGCAGTATTCCGCATCCCCGGCACCCAGGTCGTTCCACACCAGGACCATGGCGATACATCTGGCAAGGCCGATCATGATGAGGCCGACCATGTATTCATGGTGGCCGGAAAGGAAGGTCACGGCCAGCAGGAACATGAGGATTGGTCCGATCACCCAGTTTTGCACCAGGGAAAGAAGAAGGACCTTGAAATCCCGGAACACGTATCCCATCTCCTCGTACTTCACTTTTGCAAGGGGCGGATACATCATCAGTATGAGCCCGACGGCAATAGGGATGTTTGTGGTTCCCACCTGGAGATAGTCGATAACCTGTCTCGCGCCGGGGAAAAGATATCCGCCGCCGACCCCGACAAACATCGCGAGGAAGATCCACAGGGTCAGGAACCGATCCAGAAATGAAAGGCGCTTTACCTTTTGTTCTTCAGCCATCGTACATTTCCCTTCATTTGCGTTTTCTGATGTAGTAAAACAGGGCTATTCCTGCGGCGACCATGATGGTGCAGAGCACCTGTCCCATGGTGAAAACCCCGAGGATAAAGCCTATTTGCGGGTCGGGCTGGCGGAAGAACTCCAGGAAAAAACGAAATACTCCGTACCCGACAAGAAAGGAAGCCATGAGAAAGCCATGCGGGCGCCGCTTCCTGCTCAGCAGGAGCAGGATGAAGAACAGGACTACTCCCTCAAAAAAGGCCTCGTAAAGCTCTGACGGGTGCCTCGGCTTGTTTCCCGCCCCCGGGAAGACCATTCCCCACGGCATCGAGGTCACCCTTCCGTAGAGCTCTCCGTTTATGAAATTGCCGATCCTGCCGAAAAAGAGCCCGAGAGGCGCTGCCAGGGCCCCCAGATCTGCGATCATCAGGAGAGATTTGTCATGCCTGCGCGCATAGAGCCATCCTGCGAGTGCCGCCCCTGCAAGCCCGCCGTGGAACGACATGCCGCCTTCCCACACCGCCAGTATTTTCAGCGGCTGGTGCACATAGTACGAAAAATTGTAAATCAGGCAGTACCCAAGCCGCGCCCCCACCACCAGACCGGCCATGCAATAGTAGAGGAGGTCCATCACCTCGTCTTTTGTCAGGCGGTACCGGTGCCGCTGGGAGATTTTCCTGATCAGGAGGTACCCCAGCACAAAGCCCAGCACGTACATGAGTCCGTACCAGCGTACGGACAACGGTCCCACATGGATCAGGACCGGATCAATATGGGGATATTTCATACTCTTCTCCGCATTCTTCTGGCTCCTGACTCCTGGCTCTGAATTCTCTGTATCCTCACCTATCGGCGAGTATGGCCCCTTCCGGGGGTGGCCCCAAGTTGGCCTTCTGGACCCGGATCTTTATTATTACCATATCTTGACGCATATTAAAGCGTTTTCACGTCTTGATCCACTTCATTACCTCTTCTTTTCCCGGGACTTTGCCCACGCATTTCACCTCACCGTTCACCACAACGGCAGGCGTCATGAAGACTCCTGTTTTTGCAATTTCCCTGGTGTCCTTCACCTTCGTAACTTCAGCCTCCATCCCGGCCTCGGCTACGGCTTCCCGAACGATCTTCTCGGTTTTCTGACACTTCGGGCACCCTGGTCCTAACACTTTTATTTCCATTATTCCATCCTCCTTTGATTTCTTATCGTTATGCCTCTGATGTTCACCGCGCGCCTGTCCCGTTCACGGGGCTTCGCTCAAGACGCAAAGACCGCAAAGTCAACTATCTTTTCTTTGCGAACTTTGCGCCTTTGCGGTGAACACTTGTTTGTTCTTTGTTAGCCGGCGATCCAACCGTAGCACATCCCGGCGATGGTTGAAAGGACCACGATGATCGCACAAAATGTGACGGTCTTCTTCACGCCCATCACTCCGCCGATCACCAGCATGTTGGGCAAAGAGAGGGCCGGCCCCGCAAGAAGCAGGGAGAGGGCCGGCCCCTTTCCCATGCCGGCGCCCATGAGTCCCTGCAGAATGGGAACCTCCGTGAGGGTTGCAAAATACATGAGCGCCCCTGAAACCGAAGCAAAAAGGTTTGCCCACAAGGAATTGCCCCCCACCAGCAGCTCGATATAGTGTTCCGGGATCAACGCCGAATGCCCGGGTCTTCCCAACATGAACCCGGCCACCAAAACGCCCGCGCCCAGGAGCGGGAAGATCTGTTTCATAAACCCCCAGGTGGACTGGGTCCAGATAATCCGCTCTTCTTTGACAAACCATGCCTTGAGCATGAATCCGAGAATAATGAGGAGCCCCCCGGTAATATACCACTTGGCCGCAAAAATCGTGGACCAGAGACCCGTGGAACCGGGAGTTGGACGGGCAAAGGCGGCAAAGATCAAAATCAGCACCATGACCAGCATGAACAGTGAATCCTGCATGAGCGTTCGCCCTCTTTCATCTTCTTCCGGCAGGTATATCCGTCCCGCAGCGCGGGCCGCATCATCTTTCCGAAAGAAAAAAGCCATGAGGAGTCCGGTAATGATGGAAAAAAGCACTGCGCCCACGGCCCTGGCAATCCCGAGCTGCCACCCCAGGACTCTGGCGGTGAGCACGATCGCGAGGACATTGATGGCAGGCCCGGAATAGAGGAAGGCCGTGGCAGGACCGATCCCTGCGCCGCGGCTGTAGATTCCCGCGAAGAGCGGCAGAACCGTGCACGAACACACCGCCAGGATGCTCCCGGAAACAGACGCCACTGAATAGGAAAGCACTTTCCCGGCTGTGGCGCCGAAGTACTTCAACACCGATGCCTGGGAAACAAATACGGAAATGGCCCCCGCAATGAAGAACGCAGGAATCAGGCAGGTCAGCACGTGTTGGCGTGCATATTCCTGCAGCATCATGAAGGCCTCAAGGCCTGACTGGCGGATAGTGGGACTTGTCCAGGGGATATAATAGCACCCGGCAAATACCAGAATAATCAGCAGTAATTTCCATCTCTCCTTCACTATCTTTTCTCTCCTTCTTATATATTCCTTAACAGTAATATTCTAACGGCAAAAAAAATTCAGCCCTATCAATCCATATCTTCCTTCAGCCGTACGTCGAAGCCCATTCCCTTCGCCCATTTCTGGATGAGCCAGCCGTTTTCACGGGCCTTTTCCAGACGGGCCCGGCGATCGATGTCGTGCTCCTTTTCCCGGGCGGCATAGGTCAGGCAGCAGAAATAGCGCCATCCCCTGTAGCCGCCGAAAGGCGTTCCGTCGTCCGGTGCTGCCCAGGCTTTGAGCCCCCTTGCGATCTGCCGGTCCACCGGCGCCACCACGTGGTATTCCGAGGCATCAGGAGCAATCCCGATAAATCCTTCGTTCCCGCAATCATCGGAAAGAGTTGCCCTGAACAGGTCCGACATCCTGATCACAAGTTCCGTTTTCATATAGATTGTTTCACCGC
>CAZONI010000115.1:0-9936 GCA_964581175.1 uncultured Desulfobacteraceae bacterium | reverse complement strand
GCGGCGAAAAATGGCCTTTACCCTTGCCATGAGTTCCCTGACGCTGAAGGGTTTGCTCACGTAATCGTCGGCGCCCATTTCAAGGCCCACCACCCGGTCCGTTTCCGAAGATTTGGATGTGAGCATCAGGATAGGGGTGTAGACCGGTCTGTTCCTAATTCGGCGGCAGATTTCCAACCCGTCCAGGCCGGGCAGCATCAGGTCGAGAATAACCAGATCATAGTCCCCGGATTCCGCTTTGGCCAGGCCTTCATGGCCGTCGAATGCGAGATCCACCTCATGGGAAAGGTCCTTCAAATGGATCTCCAGAAGATGGGAGAGGTCTTGATTGTCTTCGATGATCAGGATCTTCCGCGGCATGGCCGGTCTCCGACAGCTTGGTAAAAGCTGAGGAAATAATTACAGAATACGCGCTAAAACGCAAGATCCGACTGCGCTTTTCTCCGGAAATCCGCTTTGTGACCGAAAAGTTATACTTTCGTGACTCATTTTTCATGCGGCGTGCTTATTTTGAAATCAAAGCGAAATAGAAAGGGAAGCCGGATGGAACCGGCTTTCCGATCGGTTCAAGCATGAAGAACCCCGCAGTTTCAAGGAGGTGACCGAGATGAGGATGAAGATACTCTTTACAATAGTGATTGTGGCAGCGGCCCTTGCGGGCGGCTTCTACTTCTGGAGTCGAAATACGATGGCTAACGAGCCAACCCGGCCGGCCATGGAGGAGAAAATGAGCGGCCTTGCCACCGCCACCTTTGCAGGCGGCTGTTTCTGGTGTGTGGAGTCGGACTTTGAAAAGGTGCCCGGCGTAGTTGAGGTCATATCCGGCTATACCGGCGGCCACACAATGAACCCCACCTATGAGGAGGTCTCAGCCGGGGGGACAGGACATGTGGAAGCCGTACAGGTGCTGTATGATCCCAAAAAGGTCTCTTACGAAGATCTGCTGGACTATTTCTGGCGTCACGTGGATCCGACCGACCCGAACGGGCAGTTCGTGGACAGGGGATCGCAATACCGGAGCGTCATCTTCTATCACAATGAGGAGCAAAAGCGCCTGGCGGAAGAGTCCAAAACGGCGCTCGAGAAATCCGACCGTTTCCACAAGCCCATTGCAACGACGATCGTTCCGTTTACCAAATTCTACAAGGCTGAGGATTACCATCAGGACTACTACAAGAAGAACCCTGTCCGGTATAAATTCTACCGCTGGAATTCCGGTCGCGATCAGTTCCTGAAAGAGGTCTGGGGCGATGAAAAGGGAAAAATGAAGGAAAAGATGGCGAAGGATGATCCCGCCGCGTCGACATATATGAAACCCAGCGATGCCGTGCTCCGGAAAAAGCTGACCCCGCTGCAGTATGAAGTGACCCAGGAAGAAGGCACCGAACCGCCCTTCAAGAATGAATACTGGGACAATAAACGGGAAGGGATCTACGTGGACATCGTGTCAGGCGAGCCCCTTTTCAGCTCTAAGGACAAGTTTAAATCGGGAACCGGCTGGCCCAGTTTTACCAGGCCCCTTGTGCCGGGGAACATCGTGGAAAAGCAGGATCGGAGACTGTTCTTCTCCCGCACCGAGGTCAGGAGCAAGCATGGAGATTCGCACCTCGGGCACGTCTTCAACGACGGTCCACCCCCTACCGGGCTCAGGTACTGCATTAATTCTGCAGCGCTCCGTTTCATCCCCAAAGAGGACCTGGAAAAGGACGGCTACGGTCAGTTTGCAAAACTGCTCGCCGGAGACCACCGGACGGCGGAAATGAATGAAAAATGAGCCAGATGACGTTCTTGAGGGAAAAGGCGAACCGTGCCTTTTCCCTCACCCGGAGGATTCAATTCCTCGATGAATAATGCCGGTTAAAACGCCTCTTCCGGAATGTCGAGTGCGGAGGTGTCCTCCTGCTGGAGCGCCGTGTGCCGCGCAAAGACATTGGGCAGTATGTTGCGGCAGAAATATTTCGCTGTTTCAATCTTTCCCCGGTAGAAGACTCCGTCAGACGAATCCGCATTCACGTCCGCAAGTTTCCGCCGCGCGATGAGCGCCTGTTCCAGTATCACGTTCGCCATCAGGGTTTCTGCAAAAGAGTCCAGGAAAGCGACGGAGCTCAAGGGTATCAACCGCACTCTTCCATCCTGGAAGTACTGCATGTAGCGCATCCCGAAATCGCCGGTGGCCTGGACCGCCTTGAAAAGGAGCTTGAAATCGCGGCTGAAATCCGGATCTTCCTTGTGCTCTCCGGAAAACGCCATGATCTCCTGTATCCACTCTCTGAATACGTTTCCGCTCTCCATTGCCAGTTTACGCCCGACCAGGTCCAGGGACTGTATGTAATTCGTGCCCTCCCAGATGGAAACGATCATGACGTCGCGGGCATATTGCTCCACGGGGAACTCACTGCAGTACCCCACTCCCCCCATCACGTGAATGGCGTCCCGTATGAGTTCGTACCCGAAGTCGGACATGCGCCCTTTTACCAGGGGAGTCAGGAGTTCCACCCGGAGCCCCGCTTTCTTGCGAACGGCCTCGTCCGGGTCATGCTCGTAGACGTCTATGAGATAGAAGAGCTTGCCGATCACGCCGCGCATGGCCTCCGTGCCGGATTTCAGGTTCATGAGCATGCGGCGAACGTCCTCGTGCTGGACAATCGGCACCCGCTCCGATCTGCGGTTCGTAAAGGGGGGCCCTTGAAACCGCTCTTTCGCGTAATACCGGGCGGCATCGTAGGCGCTCGCGGTAAGTCCCAGGGCCTGCACACCGCAGCCCATGCGGGCCTCGTTCATCATCTGGAACATCTTGGCCATTCCGGAATTGGGTTCGCCCAGGAGAATTCCACGGCACTTGCCGTTTTCCCCGAAGTTCAACGTGCAGGTGGACGAACCGTGAATCCCCATCTTGTGCTCGATGCCCCCGCAGAAGACGTCGTTGGGTTCTCCCAGGGAGCCGTCGGGATTGACCCGGATCTTGGGCACGATGAAGAGGCTGATGCCCTTGGTTCCGCGCGGAGCGCCTTCAATGCGGGCCAGCAGCAGGTGAACGATGTTTTCCGTCAGATCCTGGTCGCCGCACGTGATAAACCGTTTGGTTCCCTCGATCTTGTAGATGCGCGGATCTCCTGCGTCGGGATCGGGCGTGGCCTTGGTGCGCAAATAGCCCACATCGGAACCGGCATCCGGTTCCGTCAGACACATGGTGCCGCCCCACACACCGGTGTACATCTTTTCTACGAACAGGGCCCGGTCTTCGTCCGTGCCGAACTCCTCGATGAGGTGACCGTTTCCGGTAGCCAGACCCGGAAAGGTCATGAACGCCATGTTGGCGCCGGCGAACACTTCTCCGATCAAGCCGCCCAGTGCCGCCGGAAGCCCTTGTCCTCCGAATTCCGGGCTGCGGGTTGCGCCCGTCCAGCCGTTTTCGGCCATGACCTTCCAGCACTCATGAAAAGACTTGGGCACGTTCACCACGCCGTCGCTGTACGTGCATCCTTCCCGATCGCCGTCCTGCAGGGTCGGGCCGATCACCTCGCGGCATACCTTCAGTGCCTCATCGACGATCATGCCGAAGTCTTCCGTGGAGAAGTCTTTATAGGCTTCGTAGGTCAGGAGCTTTTCCACGTCCAATTGTTCAAAAAGCACAAATTTTAAGTCCCTGTCGTCTCTGCGAAAATAGTTGATTCCCATAGTTACAGTGCCTCCCAATTCCCTGATCCACCATCAAGGCATCATTCCCGCCGTTGGCGGAATTGCCTTCGCTCGCTCCTCCTTGCGGCGTATTATTCTATACGCCTCACTCGTCGCTCCTCGTCGCCCCCGCCGGAAACGGGATCTTCGACTTGCCTCTCATGCCTTGCTGACGGACCAGGATTCTTCGCCAACCACGCAACTTCATAAATGCAGATGGAATTTGATGGTGGATTTGTTAAGTTATACGTGCGGCCGGGCCGGAACGGCTACCAGCCGTAGTCTTCCCGTTCAATAATGGTCGCCACGCCCTGCCCACCGCCTACGCACGCATTGGCGCAGCCGTAACGACCGTTCCTGGCTTCCAGGATGCGGGCCAGGGCCCCGGTCAGCCGGATGCCCGTGGCGCCCAGCGGATGGCCGATGGCCACGCCGCCGCCCATGACGTTGACCCGCTCAGGATCAAGACCCAGTTCCTTGATGCAGTTCAGCGCCACAACGCTGAAAGCCTCATTGATTTCCCAATAGTCGATGTCAGAGGCCTTCAACCCGGCCTTCTCCAGCGCCCGTTTGCTGGCCGGCACCGGTCCCGCCCCCATGATGGTTGGATCCACCCCGGCGAATCCGATGGATCGAACGGTGGCCAAGGGCTTGATCCCCTTCTTCTTCGCGGTCTCCTTGGACATGAGCAGCATGGAGGTCGCCGCGGCATTCAGGGGAGAGGAGTTGCCTGCCGTGATCACGCCGCCCCTCTTGAAGGCCGGTCTGAGATCGGCCATGCTTTCAAGGGTCGCATCGTCCCGGACGGCCTGATCCTGGTCCACCTTCATCACGGTGCCGTCGGCCTGCGGGGCGTCAATGGGCAGAATTTCACCTTCAAAGAAACCTTCCGCCCGGGCCTTGGAAGCCAGGTTATGGGACCGCACACCCCAGCGGTCCAGGTCCTCCTTTGTGAAATCGCCTTGGGCAAAAAGTTTCTCCGCCGTAAGCCCCATGTTCATGGCCGTCATCATGTCCCAGTGAAGATACGACTGGTCCATGAACAGGGTCATATTGGGGGCGATGAGGCCTCGATCAATGGGGTACCCGCCCATGGGAACGCGGGTCATGTGTTCGTATCCCCCGACCAGCACAATGTCCGCAAAGTCCTGGGCAATCTCCATGAACCCTATCTGGATGCCCGCCATGGCGGATCCGCACTGCTGGTCTATAAACTTGGCGGGGATTGTCTCGGGGAGATTGGCCAGGAAAATGGGGAATCGCCCGCCGTAGGACCACTGCTCGCCCACAGCGGTGGCGCATCCAACCAGAAAATCGTCGATTTCTCCGGCGTCGATGCCGGACCTCTTGATGAGTTCCGGAAGCAACTTGGCCAGGAGTTCATCCCCTCTCATCTTGCAAAACCAGTCCCTGGCCGGGTCATTGGGCCTGGCCCGCGACTGGGCTGTTCTCAGATATCCTGCAATAACGACTTCTTTCATGACTGATTCCTCCTCTCATAAGCTCCATTTATTCCTGATAAAAGGTCTTTCCCGATTCTGCCATCTCCTTGATGAGGGCTGCAGGCCTGAACCGAACGCCGTACTGCTTTTCCAGTTCCTGGAGTTTTTCGTAAACGTTCTTCATTCCCCAGTGGTCCGCGTAACGCAAAATACCCCCCCGATAGGGCGGGAATCCTGTGCCGTAGATCATGGCCAGGTCCATGTCCTGGGGGCGGTCGCAGATGCCCTCTTCCATCATGTAGGCGGCCTCGTTGATGCCGTTGGCCAGCATCAGATCCACAATCTCCTGGGGGGAGACCTTCCTGGGGGCCACCCCGTTCTCGTTCAGGTACTGTTTGACCGCCTCCTCGACCTTTGGATTGGGGACGGGCTTTTCCCCGCTGTAGTCGAAGTATCCCGCACCGGTCTTGCGCCCGTAGCAGCCCGTGTTGTAAACTACCTCGGTGAGGGGATGCACCTTGTAGCGTTCTCCCAGTCTCTTCTCAAAGGTCCTGCCCACATGGTAGTTGATATCGATTCCGGTCAGGTCCGCCAGGGTTGCCGGACCCATGGGCATGCCGAAATCCACCATGGCCGACTCGATCCGTTTGCCCTCTACACCGTCGGCCACGAGAAATACGGACCCTCCCATGAGGCCGCCCAGCTGCCTGGATACGTAGAACCCGGGCCCGTCATTCACCACGATGGGAATCTTCCTGATGGCCCGTGCGAAGGCCACACTGCTGGCCAGGGTCTGGTCGGAGGTCTTTTCGGCGCAAATGATCTCCAGGAGCTGCATCCGGTGGGCGGGATTGAAAAAATGGAGCCCGATCATCCGTCCCGGATCGCCGAGAATGGATGCCATCTCGGTGATGGGCAGGGCCGACGTGTTCGTGCCGAAGATCGCGTCGGACCGGCAGATGCCCTCCAGCTGTTTCCAGATGTCCTGCTTGACCTTCATATCTTCCAGCACGGCCTCGATCACCAGGTCCACGCCCTTCAGGTCCTCCAGCGATGTGGTGATCATGAGCCTGTTCCGGACCATGTCGTCCAGGTCCGCCTGCGTCATCATTTTCTTTTTAATGGGAAAGTCGAAGGTCTTCCGAACCGCGAAAACCCCTTTCTCCAAGGCCTTGTCGTTGATATCCCACAGGACCGCCTCGAAACCGTTGGCAAGCAGGAGGTTCAGGATGCCGGAGCCCATGACCCCGCCTCCCAGCATGGCGACCTTTTTTATTTTGGCCGGAGCGAGGCCTTCGATCCTCGGAAGTCTTCCGGCAGCCCGGGTGTTCAGAAAGATGCCGATCAGGTTTTTGGCCACATCGGAGACGGCGCACTCGCTGAAGAGCGCCACCTCTTTCTCGATATCCGGCTCAATGTCGTAGCCGAGGCCTTTCTCGACTGCCTCAATGGCCTTGAAAGGGGCGACGTATCCTTTCGCCTTCTGATAGGTCATGACCTTTGTGTAATTCAATAGGGCCGTCTTTTCCGCAGCGCTGGGAATCCGGTCGTTCCTGTTTCGCGTCATACGGATCTTCAAATTCAGATCGCCCGACAGAAACCTATTGGCAGCTTTGACGGCCGCTTCCAGCAGGTCCTCCTGTTCCACCACCTCGTCCACCAGACCTCTTGAGTAGGCCTTCTCCGCCTTGATGGCCTTCCCGATGGTAATCATCTCCAGGGCATTGGGCAGTCCTATGAGCCGGGGCAGTCTCTGGGTGCCCCCTGCCCCGGGGATCAGGCCGATCTGGACTTCGGGCTGTCCCAGGTTGACCCCTTTGGCTGCCACGCGATAGTGGCAGGCCATGGCCGTCTCAAGCCCGCCGCCCAGGCAGTTTCCATTAATGGCCGCGACGACCGGCTTGGGTCCGGTCTCGATGCCGTTGAGGAACCGCGCGGCGGAGAGAGCTACCGACAAAATGTCATCCTTTGTCTTTACCTTCTGGAGCTGAGTGATATCTGCACCGGCGATGAAGTTCTTCCCGGAGCCCGTCAGAATGACAGCCTTTACAGCGTCGTCCTCGAACGCCGCGGTAACCGCGGACTGGAAGTCCCGGCCCATCTGAGGAGACATCTGATTGACCGGCGGGTTATCAATGGTGAGTATCGCCAAGCCGTCCCTGAGTTCCGTCCTGATGGTTTTGTAATCCGTTCTCATGGTCATATCCTCTCCCTCCATGTTCTCATTGGTTTCGTCCGAGAAAATGCGGTCGATCCTTATTCTCGCGCCTGCCTGGCCTCCTCTTCCTCACGGAGCCTCCTCCGGAGGATCTTGCCCACAGCGGACTTAGGCAGGTCTTTGCGGATTTCAACCGTTTTGGGCCGTTTATATGCCGCCAGTTTCTCCTTGCAGAATGACATGACCTCTTCTTCCGTCAAGGTCTCTCCTTCCTTGGGGACGATAAAGGCCTTAACCGTTTCCCCTCGATATGCATCCGGGATCCCTACGGTGCAGGCATCCTTTATTTTCGGATGCTGGTAGAGGACTTCATCGATCTCCCGAGGATAGATATTGTATCCTCCGGCAATAATCATATCTTTTTTTCGGTCCACGATAAAGATGTAATCTTCTTCATCCCGGACCGCGATGTCTCCCGTGTGAAGCCAGCCGTCTTTCAGCTGTCCTGCCGTTTCTTCCGGGTTGTTCCAGTAGCCCCGCATCACCAGGGGACTCCTGATGACGATCTCGCCCGGTTCGCCCTGGGCGACTTCATGGTTTCCTTCCTCCACGTCCACGAGGCGGACATCCGTATCCGGCCAGGGAATTCCGATGCTGCCCGTTTTCCTGAGACCCAGAACCGGATTGCTGATTCCCAGTGATGTGGTCTCGCTCATGCCCCACCCTTCGCTGTAGGAAATGCCGGCGTCTTTGACCTGTTCAATGAGTTCTACCGGCATGGGCGCGGCGCCGGAGTTCAGAAGCCCGATTCGTCTTGCCAGCTGCAGTCCACCCGCTTTGGGATGGTTGATAACCGCATTGATGATGGTGGGGACGGCGGGGAAAAAGGTAATGTCTTGGAAGCTCGCCAGAAGCGTCATGAACTCATCGATTTCGAAGCGGGGAACCAGGATCTGGGTGGCGCAGGTAAACACGGCCCAGCTCATGGCAACGATGGTCCCGTACACGTGAAAATACGGAAGAACCGAGAGAACCGCCCGCCTCTCAATGGGGATGCGCCCCGTGGTCACCCCTCCCCACAGGCTCACCTGGAGGGTGGCGGCCACGACGTTACCATGGGTGAGAACGGCCCCTTTCGGAATGCCGGTGGTGCCGCCGGTGAACTGAATCAGGGCAGGGTCGTCAGGAGAGATGGAGATTCGGGGGACCCTGGTGCCGGAGGCGCCTTCCACGAGCAGGGAAAAGTGGTTCCATCCCTCCTCGAGATCAAGGTCGGCCGGGCTGCTCGTGCCCATTCCTTTTATATAGTCGCTCATCCTGGTTACAATGATCCTGGGGATTTCTACGGACCCGCACAAGAGCTTTATGTTGGGAAGAACCATATCAAAGGTGAAAAGCGTGGTGATGCCGGTGCCTGCGGCCAGGGCTCTTAATTCGTCGAAGGTGTACATGGGATTGAGATTCACCACCACGGCGCCGAGGGACAACGCGGCGTAATAGGCAATCACGTATTGGGGGCTGGTGGGGAGGTGAATGCCAACCCTGTCACCCTTTCGAACTCCCAGCGTACCCATGGCCTCAGCCATCCGCAGGACCTGACTTCTCAGTTCCCAGAAGGTAATCTCCGTACCGTAAAAATTCAAAGCCGGCTTGTCGGGAAAGCCGCCGGCGGCCATGTACAGGAAATCCTGCGCAGGGATGCGAGGATACCGAATGCTGGTCGGCACATCATAATCATAGTGCCGCTGCCAGGGCCTATGCTCCATGGTCTTTACCTCATATTGGTCTGGACTCATGTCTTATTTCAGTAGTGAAGAAATTCTAGGCTGTCAACAGAAAAATAACTGAGAATCTAATTGCCAGTTTAAAAATGTGTTGATTTTCTTATTACTATTTGATTAATAGAGCAATAATCATACTCATAATAAGAAGATGTTTCGAAGGAGGCAGTCATGAAAGTAGGCAGACGCCTTGAAGGCAGGGTAGCCGTCATCACCGGGGCCGGAAGCGGCATCGGTCGCGCAACTGCCGTCCGCTTCGCCGGAGAAGGGGCCGGACTCGTTCTCGCAGATATGAATGAAGAAGGTCTCCAGGAGACTCTCGAACTGGTAAAAGGAGAAGGAGGGAAAGCCGTTACGAGGAAAGCGGACGTCTCGGTCGAGGACGAGGTGAAGGGGCTCATCGATTTTGCGATCGAGAGCAGGGGCCGCATCGATATCCTGTGCAACAACGCGGGCATTCCCGGGGATGTCGCCAATCTCGAATCGCAGGATGCCGATGTCTGGCAGAGAGTATTGCAGGTCAACCTGATGGGAGCGGTGTTCACCACAAAGCACGTGGCCCGGCACATGCAGGAGCGGAGGTCGGGGGCCATCGTGAACGTGGCCTCTGTCGCCGGCGTTCGGTCGGGCGCCGGCGGAAATGCGTACAGTGCCAGCAAAGCAGCGCTCATCAACTTCACCCGGACGGCCGCCTGTGATCTTGGTGGATACCAGGTGCGGGTGAATGCCGTCTGTCCCGGACTCATCGAGACCGGGATGACCAAGGCGGTCTTTGACTATGCCCGAAAAGCGGGAAAAGCAGAAAAACTGGGATACCGTTGCGAGTTGCGGCGCTATGGGAGGCCGGAGGAAGTCGCCTCGGTCATCCTTTTTCTCG
>CAZONI010000114.1:0-10013 GCA_964581175.1 uncultured Desulfobacteraceae bacterium | reverse complement strand
ATGCATTTCATGAACCCGGTTCCAATGATGAAGCTGGTGGAGATTATCAGGGGGCTTGCGACCAGTGATACAGCTTTTGAAGCCGCCAGTTCTTTGGCGTTAAGACTGGGCAAGACGCCGGTCGCGGCAAATGATTTTCCAGGTTTTATCAGCAACCGGATCCTCATGCCCATGATAAACGAGGCCATTTACGCGCTTTTCGAAGGGGTCGGTACGGCAGAAAATATTGACCAGGTGATGAAGCTGGGCATGAACCACCCCATGGGGCCGCTCACCCTGGCAGATCTCATCGGTCTCGACACCTGTTTTGCCGTCATGCGGGTGCTTCACGAAGGTTTGGGAGATGACAAATACAGACCGTGCCCCCTGTTAAAGAAATACGTGGATGCCGGTTGGCTGGGGAGAAAGAGCGGCAAGGGCTTCTACACGTATTAGTATCTCATATGCCAGTTCACTTTCTCGTTTGCAATATGGATTCTTTTCGTGTATCGTTTTGATCGTGTTTTCCATTGGACCGGAAGTGCCCAGATTCCATTCATGGATGGACACGAATTGATGCAAAAGCGGTCCTCCGAAACACGATCAAGGAGAAGAGGTCATGGCAAAATTACTGATAGTGGATGACGAAGAGCATATCCGGTATCTCTATTCTGAAGAGTTGACTGAAGCCGGCTATGAAGTGATCACCGCGGACAGCGGCTACAACCTGCTCGAAAGGATTGAAAAAGAAAAGCCGGATCTTGTGGTCCTTGACATAAAGATGGTGGATTACAATGGTTTGGATTTATTGCAAGATATAAGGAACAAGTTCTATGATTTGCCCGTGGTACTCTGCACTGCGTATGACACATTCAAAGAGGATATGAAATCCATCGCCGCGGATTTCTATGTCATAAAATCTTTCGATCTAACAGAGCTCAAGAACAAGATCGCAATGGCTTTGGAAGCCGGCAGTCAGGAGAAATAGCGCTCCCCTTTCACTTGTGGTATTTCTCGCCCCGCAAGATTGTGAACGCGCGGTAGAGTTGTTCCAGAAGAAAGAGTCTGGTCATCTCATGTGTGAACGTCAGTCGTGAAAGGGAGAGGGCGGCTTGAGCCCGTTTCAAGACATCTTCGGACAGTCCAAGAACCCCTCCTATGACAAAGACCAGTCGGTCGTGGTCCATGAAGGTTTTTTCCAGATGGGAAGCCAGGCCGCGTGAGTCATACATCCTTCCCTTTCGATCGAGAGCCATAACGTATTCCCGGTCGTCGATATTCCTCAGAATCGAAATCCCCTCCTTGTCTTTGATGGATTTTTCACCGGTTTTTTTCTTTGCGGGGACGGATTTCAGTTCCGCCCAATGGACGGTCGTGTAGTGCTGAAGGCGGTCAAGGTAAAACTGCTGGCCTTCGAGGATGAACGGAAGCTTTGTCTGGCCGACAACGACAATTCTTATACGCGACATGAGAAGGGGGGTTCACTTTCAAGAAGACCGGCAGGTTCTTTCCCGCCCTCTATTTCTTCTTCAACTCAAGAATATGCGCAATCTGCTCCGCCATGTTCACCACAAATTCCTCCAATTCCCTGCCTCTCAATGGTTTTTCCGGGGCAGGTGACGGGCTCCGGCCCTCCAAGGAGAGCTCTACCGGTGCGTTTCTCAGTGCGGGCGCGGGAATGACCTCGAATGCGGGTTCAAAAGAATCCTCAAAATATTTTTCCTGAAAAGCGGCAAACTTGAGCATGTGGGCCGTTGAATCAAGGACGCCGATCATGTCGGATTCCAGAAGTCCTTGGTTCCGTGCCTTCTTGAGTCCTGCTAGGGATTCTCCTCCCTGGGTGCAAACGATATTTCCGTTCTGATTGGCGGTGATCATGGCATCCATAATTTCCTGCTCACTTACACGGACAAGGTGGATGCGTTTTTCCCCGGCCAGGCGATTGTACTTCTCCACCAGTTCAATAACTCTGGGCATGGATACGGGATTACCGATCATGGCTGCCTGGGCCACACTGGGCCGCACATGAACGGGAACGAATTTCCTTTTCTCAGGCATTTCTTCAAGGTAGTAGCGATAGACCGGATCGGCGTGTTCCGATTGCACGCCAAGAATTCCGGGGAGGGAGTCGATTATTCCGGCTTCAAAGAATTTGAGGAACCCGCTCATGACCGCGGTGATATTTCCCGCGTTCCCGATCGGTAATACCACTGCCTTGTTCCCAACGTCGTAATCAAAATCCTGTGCGATCTCAAAGGAGAAGGATTCCTGGCCGAGGATTCGCCAGCTGTTTTTTGAATTAAGAAGGGCCACGTTATAGTTCTCCGCGAGCAGTTCCACCACCTTCATACAGTCATCGAAAACTCCGGGCATTTCAAGGACCTTTGCACCGCTGCCTAAGGGTTGAGACAACTGTTGCGGGGTGACCTTCCCTTTTGGAAGCAGGACCGCTGAGTGCACGATGTCCTGGAGATAGGAACTGTAAAGAGCGGCGGACGCTGATGTGTCTCCTGTCGACGCGCAGATTGCCAGGATGTCACTGAGCCCCTTTTCCCTGGCCAAATACTGAAGGTAGCTCAGGGCGCATGCCATTCCCCGATCCTTAAATGAAGCGCTTGGATTCAGGCCATCGTTTTTGTAATAGAAGTCCATCCCGGCCAAATCCCGCAGACGTTTGTTTGCGCGCACCAGGGGTGTATGCCCCTCACCGAGATACACCAGATGTTCCAGGGGAATGACCGGCGCAATGAATTCATAGTAGCGGAAAATTCCCTTGAGGGCGTCGATATTGAGCATCCTCCGGTAGTCAAAGATCTCCTGCCATGTCTTCCCAGGTATCCGCTGACGGGAGTCATCCCTATTTTCGAGCAGAAGGACCCCTCCGCATTTCGCACAGGTATAGAGAAGCTCTTGGATATCGAACTCCTCACCGCATTGCAGACAGCGGTAGTAAAGGTCTCCTTTCGGCTCAGGAATGAGATAGGCGCTGATGTCGTGGGGAAACTGATCTGGTTTCACGTGTTTTTCCTTTCCATGCATTCACTTTTCTATTTCTGCGTCGGGGCTTCCTCTTCTTTTTGTGAGAATCATTTCAGGTCCATCGTGCCTCTCATATATTTCTAGAGCAAATGAGAAAATATTTCAAGAAGGGAAAGAATCGGGTCGAACAAAAGTGTTGACAGGTCGGCAACGCTGTAACATAAAAGAAGCCTTGTATTCCAGGGCATACAAGATCTTTCCTCATTTGCAAAATGCGGGATGCCGGCGTTGGAGGATACGGGGATGGAGAAGGAAAAACGGATCGAGCCTTACGGTGGCGAGCTGGTTGATCTGGTGGTCGATCAAGAAAGGAACGCAGTGCTCCAGGAGATTGCGCTCAGCCTCCCGGACATTACGTTAACCGACCGGCAGCTCTGCGATATTGAACTCCTGGCCACGGGAGCCTTTTCGCCGCTGGAAGGATTTATGCAAAGAGCCGACTACGAATCCGTCCTGGACCGCATGAGGCTTCAAAATGGTATCATCTGGCCCATACCTGTTTGTCTGGATATCCCTGAGATACGTGCACGAACCCTTGAGGCAGGGCAATCGGTCTGTCTGCGGGATCCGGAAGGGTTCCTGCTCGCAATCCTCCACATTGAAGATATCTGGCCCGTGAAACGAGAGAAAGAAGCAAGAGCGGTGTGCGGTACCCTCGATCGGAGACATCCGGAAGTTCGTTACCTGGGTGAGGCAGGACGGGATTTCTATATGGGCGGGAAATTGGAAGTTCTGCATTTGCCGCTGCACTTTGATTTCAAGCAATTCCGATTGACGCCCCGTGAAGTTCGCAGCCTTTACGACAAGCTGGGCTGGCACAGGGTGGTTGGATTCCAGACGAGAAACCCGATACACCGCCCTCAATTTGAGATGACGCTCATGGCCATGAGAGAGGCAAAGGCCAATCTTCTGCTCCTTCCCATTGCAGGAATGACAAAACCTGACGATTTTGATCATTTTACCCGTGCCCGTTGTTGCAGTGCGATTTGCCGCCACTATCCTCCCGGTTCTTATGTCCTCAATCTCCTTCCTCTGGCGGCACGGATGGCCGGTCCCAGAGAAGCTGTCTTGCACGCAATACTGGCGAAGAATTTCGGATGCACTCATTTTATATTCGGGAGAGATCATGGAAGTCCCGGCGTTGACGGGAAGCAGGAGCCGTTTTATCGTCGTGACGCGGCATGCAGGAAGATGGAGGAATTGAAGGAAGATGTCGGCGTTTCGCCTCTTCTGTTCGATGAGGTAGTGTACTTGCCCTTTGAAGATGAATATCGGCAGCTGAACCAGGTTCCTCCAGGAACCCAGACATTGGCCGTATCCGGCACGGATATCCGCAATCGGATCAGGTCGGGGCGAAAGGTGCCTGAATGGGCCGCCTTCCCCGAGGTACTTGAAGAATTGCAAAAGAGCTATCCCCGGCCCCGCCGACAAGGGTTCACGGTCTTCTTTACGGGTCTTTCCGGCGCGGGGAAATCCACCATAGCAAAGGTCTTGCTTTCGAAGTTTCTTGAAATGGGTGATAGGCCTGTGACGCTCCTTGACGGTGATATCGTGCGGCAGAACCTTTCCAGCGAGCTGGGATTTTCCAAGGAGCACAGGGATATCAATGTCCGGAGGATAGGATTTGTGGCAAGCGAGATTACCAAAAACCGCGGGATAGCCATTTGCGCGCCTATTGCCCCCTACGAGGCAACAAGAGAAGAAATCCGTTCCTCCATTGAGAGATATGGAGGTTTTGTTGAAGTGTATATTGCAACTCCTATAGAAGAATGCGAAAAACGTGACCGAAAAGGGATGTACGCCAAGGCCAGGGCGGGTCTGATCAAGGGATTTACGGGCGTTGACGATCCTTATGAAATGCCGGAGCATCCGGAAGTTCGTATCGATACCACCGAACTGGACCCGGATGAAGCAGCCCAGGAAGTACTTCTTTTCCTCGGCCAAAAAGGATATATCTGATATCACATGAGGAGGCCTGAACCCAGCGTGACTCGCCGCTATTGGATTTATCGCGTCCTTGCTGTTTTTTGGATGGCGGCCCTATACTGGCTTTCCTCAAGACAGAGTCTGCCCGCGCCTCATTTGTTCTGGGGGCAGGACAAAATAGAGCATGGCGTGGCATTCGGAATACTGGGCATGCTCTTTGCCCTGTCCTTCAGTACAGTGCAGGGAAAAAACCGCACAAAACGGTTAATCATTCTAATCCTCCTCGTTGCTCTGTACGGTCTCTCTGATGAAGTACATCAATACTTTGTGCCCGGACGGGATGCAAGTTTCTGGGACCTCTGTGCCGATGCCACGGGCGGCTTCCTGGCAGCGTTCTTTCTCCTGCGAAAAGGGCAACGCTTTTCCCGAAAGAAGTCTCGTCCTCATCTTGACATTCCCGAAATATGAATTATCTATTTGATACATGCCCTCTGGCAGCCCGTTTCCCGGTGCAACCTCGAGATATTGCTCGAGGAGATCATTGCCCCGGGAGTACGGGGGCTGCCTCTCCCGGTAGCAGAAGATGCTCCGGAAGTCCTTAATAAGATTGAAACAAAATCTCAAGAGGAGGTGATCGTATGGCCATTTTGAGATGGAGAGATCCATTTGAAACGACAGCATTTACGGAACTGAACAGGTTGCAGGAAGAGATGAACATGCTCTTCGACCGCTTTTTTGGGGAACAGCGGACACCGGTAAGAAATGCGGGCGTTTTCCCGGCCGTCAACGTAGCCCAGGATGCTGATAATGTGTATATTACAGCAGAACTTCCGGGGATATCAGGCAAGGATCTCGATATCACGGTAGAGGAGGAAAGTGTTCTCATCAAGGGTGAACGCAGGGGGGGGCCTGAAGGTGAAGATGTCAGTTATCATCGTCGCGAAAGAGGGGAAGGAAAATTCAGCCGGACGGTCGCACTTCCTACAAGGGTAGTCGCCGAAAGCACGACCGCTGAAACCAGAGACGGAATCCTGAAGCTGACACTGCCGAAAGCTGAAGAGGTCAAGCCCAAGAAAATCGAGATCAAGGTTGACTAAAAGGGGGTGACTTCCATGGAAACGAACCTTGAATTGCGAGGGAAAAAGGAGATGGAAGCAAAAGGCGAATTGACCCAGCGACGTCCCGTGTTCATTCCCGCTGTGGACATCTTTGAGAATAACGAGGCCCTGGTGCTTATCGCGGATATGCCCGGTGTGACGAATGAGGGTGTTGAAATCCATCTGGAAGACGGTGAACTGACTCTTCGGGGCAGGGTTGCCGAGGAACAACAGAGCCTCAATCCGGTGTACACGGAATACAGGTCAGGGGACTACTACCGGAGCTTCACTCTGAGCAATGTTATTGATCAACAGAAGATTGAGGCAAGCATGAAGAACGGGATCTTGAAAATTATTCTTCCAAAAGCGGAGGCCGCGAAACCAAGACACATAACTGTAAAAGCCGGCTAAGGATACAACGAGGACTCTTCGGCTTTTCGGGGAAGAGTCCTCGTTTTTGTGATTAACAATCTCACAAGGCACCCTATCAGGCTGGCCCGTATCCCTTTCCACGGATCCCATCATTTCTGCCGGGCGTAAGCCGAATCTAAAGGCGACCGCGAATTTGGCGCTGTAGCGCGCGCCGAACCAATCGGCGGTCAGTTCCTTCCGTGAGCCTCCTCTTGACTTTCCAATGGCTATCTGGTAAAGAATAATGGCATTTTTCGTAACGGAAACCCAGCGGGTAGAACGCGATGCTGAAGAACCTGGACGATCTGGTCAAAGCGGTCAGGCGAGAGCCATGGGCACAGAATTTCGAGACCGGGGAGGATTTTTGGTCGCTTCTCACGGAGTGGCTGGAAGAGCATGTCATCTACGATTTTCTCGGGCGGGTTATCCGGCAGGTGGATGAGATTGTCGATATCGATCCGGATCTGGCCGAACCTCGAATTCTTGAAATCGCGACACAGTATATGGTCGATTTTTTGGATGCCCAGTCCGCTTCCGTCAGGATATATGATCCCCTCACCGAACAGATGCTCAACTACGGGTCATTTCCATTGGATGAACATTCAAGAGAGACGTATGTCCCCCTCGAAGGCAGCATAGCCGGAGAGGTGGCAAGAACCAGGAAACCGTGCCTGGTTCCCAATATCCTTGTTGACGGACGATACCGGGACAAGAATGTCATTCGCCGGAAAGGTGTCCATTCACTGCTTGCCGTCCCGCTTGAAATTCCACGGTTTTTCCCCCATGAGAGAGACACTGCAGGAGTCATCCAGATCTATTATCGGCAGAAGGACCGGAATTTCTCCAGACTTGAAATCCAGGTGGCAAACCTGATGGCAAAGCGACTCAGTTTTGTGATAGCCAGAAAAAAAATCCTCTCGATGCACCGGATCAACGAGAAAAAGGACTCGATTATCCAGCAAATTTTCAAGACCCTCGGGACAAGAGGTGGCATCAAGATGAAGGAGGTATTCAACAGGATCATTCCCGAATTGGCCGACATGGTGAATGTCCAGAGTTGTGCCCTTTTTTCCGTGACGCCTGATTATAATCATGTGATACTCGAAGCGGCCTATCCTGAACTGGGAGGTTATCACAGTATCGGCATGAAATTTCCCGTGGGAAAAGAGGCAACATTTGAAGTCATCCTGAACTTGAGGGATTACCGGGGAGATTCCACCTACGAGATCGTTACTCCTTCTTATATCTTGGTTGTGGACCCCCAAAAAAGTGAACTCATCTCAGTTCAGATGAAAAAATTCGCCCGATTGCACAATATCAATTCCATACTGTATATACCTCTTTCTGTTGAGGGAGACATTACTCACTTCATAACGTTTGACGCCCTTGAACAGAGACTTCGTTATAGAGAGGACGAAATAGAACTCTTTCTCTTCCTGGGCAGGGAATTGATGAAAGCCCAGAAAATGGAGAGACTGGATGATATCCTGCACGATTTCAAGAATCCGACCATCGCGGCGGCGGGGTTCGCAAGGAGGTTGAAAGCTCTTCTCGAAAAAGGACCGGATGAAAAATCAAGAGATCAGATCCGCCGGTACACTGACATTCTGCTGGAGGAGACGAGCCGGCTGCAAGAGCTGTCTCTGAGCATTTACCAGGTGGGAAAGGAGCAGGTTGTCGATTTATCTGATGTGCTGCGTCGCCGTTTTGAGATCAACAGGGAGGCGATCAAAGAGCAGTTTAAGCAGAATGTGGAATTGAAGGAAGGACCGTTTGAATCGGAACTGCCCGTCCGTTGTTACCCAATTCATCTGGAACGGGTGTTCGACAACCTCTTGAACAATGCCACGAAAGCGATACCGCTCAGAGGAGGGTTCCTCGCAATCCGCACCTATGGAGATGGAGAGTGGGCCTTCGCAGAAATCAGCAACAGCGGCCAGATCTCTTATGAAGACAGGGTGAGACTACTTGAAGGAGAGGCTGAAGGACGAGGACTGTACATTACGAACCGCATTGTCCGCCTTCTGAAAGGTAAAATAGTGATCGAGGGAGGGAAGAAGAGCACGACCTTTATCGTACGCCTGCCTTTGGCAGGAAAAGAAAGGGAAGAAGGTTAATCTCCTGAGTATAGGACCTCGGAGCATAGACTGTAAAGGAACTGATCATGAATGACATTGAAGAGATCCTTGAGAGAGTGAAAAGGAATGAGGAAATTGAGAGGAAATTCTTTGCAGTGGAAGTTCACATTTTATCAATACTGAATTTCAGGGATCTTTTTGAAAACCTCCTCACGGAGATACGGAAAGAATTCGACATCCCTTATGCCTGGTTATCCCTGATCCAGGAACACCACGTGGCGCACCTGATCAGGCAACTGGGAACCTCGGGAATGCTCGACAACAAGTTGAATATCATAGAGCCGGAGACCTTTCGACGCCTGGTGGGCAATGGTTCGCGTCCGATACTGATCAACGGCGATCTGGCTCCCTATTATAAGTTATTTCCTGACCATGAGAAGTATCTCATCCGTTCTCTTGCCCTCATTCCGCTCACACAGGAGAACAGCGTCATCGGGAGCCTCAACTGCGGAGATTATGCGCCGGACAGGTATCATCCGGGAATGGATGTCTCTCTCCTGGAGCGGCTTTCGGTCATTCTTTCCATTTGCATTTCCAATGTCGCCGCTCATGAGAGAATCAGACTCGCCGCCTCCAGCGATCCGCTCACGGGACTGATCAACAGGCGGGTCATGGAATCGATTTTGAAGAGAGAATTCAACAGAGCGCTTCGATATGAAAGCCCGCTCGCAGTTGCATTTCTGGACATCGATGATTTTAAATCGGTCAACGATCGCTACGGACACGATTTCGGAGACGCTGCGCTGAAATATGTGGGCAACCGACTGGTGCAGATGAGCAGAGAAAGTGACATTGTAACGAGGTTCGCCGGCGATGAATTTGTCATTATCCTACCGGGGAATAAGCGGGATGAGGCGTATCGAATGATGAACCGCCTGGATCAATACCTGTCCAAGAATCCTCCGGTCCAGAATGGCGAAAGCGTAAGACTGTCCATCAGCTTCGGCATAGCCCACATCCATGATGCGGGCGTTCAGGATCCTGCTTCCCTGTTGAAAAGGGCGGATGAGCGGCTGTATGAGGCAAAAAGGAAGAAGAGGGGATCTGATCGAGTCGTCTCGTTTGACCGTTGAAGGCGGCAAATTTGTGGAGAAACGTCCGGCGTTTTGATGACGCCGGAAATGGAAGGACTGCAAGAGGGCTTATCCTGTGGGATTCTGTGCAACTTACGATAGAGAACGGGAGACAATGGAAAAAATATCACCCCGGGAACTCGCTTTCGACATTGACGGAGTCCTGGCCGACACCTTTCGTGTATTCGTGGAAACCGCAAGAAAAGAATGCCATGTCGAAGTTGCTTATGAAGATATTACGGAGTATGATTTCAGGAAAGTTATTGACATCGATGATGAGACCAGCAGGATGATCATTCAACAGATCCTTGACGATCCCATTCGCATGGGGATCAGGCCCATTGAGGGAG
>CAZONI010000113.1:0-10045 GCA_964581175.1 uncultured Desulfobacteraceae bacterium | reverse complement strand
ACCTCCGGCGTGACAGGCCGGCGTTCTAACCAATCTGAACTACGCCCCCGCAAAATATGACCGCTTGCTACTTTCGCAGGAACTCGCGATCTTCCCGCCTGAGAATTTGAGGCCACGGTGGTAGGCGGAACGGGGTTTGAACCCGTGACCCCCGGCTTGTAAGGCCGATGCTCTCCCGCTGAGCTACCCGCCTACAATCGAGGATGGCAGGCTACCAACACCTTCAGGGGATGTCAAGACAAATTGTGATGCCCTGATCCCCCATCAAGGTAACATCTGCGGCGTTGCCTTCGCTCGCTCCTCCTTGCGACGTATTGTTTATACGTCTCGGTCGTCGCTCCTCGGCGCCTTGCATCTGAAACCTTGCTGGTGGCCAGGGATTTCGCCAAACCACCCGGTGAAACTCATGATGCGATAGTCAGCTGGTGGATTTGGGTAATATCAATGGGCCAGCAAATCCGTCGCCGGCCGGGTGATTTCAGTGACTGGTTTGGTGAGGCAGAAGGGCTCGCATTCCTCTTCGGGAACAAAAAGCTCCTCTCCCTGTTCCAGGATAAGCGCATGCTCGAGCACATCGTCCATGTGTTCCACCAGGACCAATTCCACCTTCTTGAGGATTTTCTTTGGTATTTCCTCAATATCCTTCTTGTTTTCCAGGGGGATCAGAACCTTGCTGACGCCGCCCCTGTGGGCCGCAAGGATTTTTTCTTTCAAGCCTCCTATCGGCAACACGCGGCCCCGGAGGGTGATCTCCCCGGTCATGGCAATGTCGCGGTCTACCGGCTTCCTGGTCAACGCGGAAACAATGGATGTTGCCAGGGTTATACCGGCAGAGGGTCCGTCTTTTGGAATGGCGCCCTCGGGCACATGGATATGGATATCGACTTTCTCATAAAAATTTTCCGGGAGCTTCAGGCGGGTCGCCCTGGACCGCACATAGCTGAGCGCGGCCTGAGCGGATTCCTGCATGACCTCTCCGAGCTTTCCGGTAAGGACGAGGCTGCCCTTGCCCGGCATGACAGTGGCTTCTGTCTGGAGGAGTTCACCGCCTACCTCTGTCCAGGCAAGACCGGTGGTGAGACCGATCCTGTCTTTTTCTTCGGTTTGGCCATACCGGTATTTCGTCACTCCCAGGTACTTGTAGATGGATTGGGACATTACATGGATCTTTGTAGCCTTACCTTTTCTCACCACCTCCTTGGCGACCTTCCGGCAGATGGAAGAGATCTCGCGTTCCAGGTTTCTGACCCCGGCTTCCTTTGTATAGTTGCGGATGATGACAAGGATCGCACCATCTGAAAAGGAGATGTTTTCCGGCTCAAGCCCGTTTAGCTCTCGTTGTTTCTTGATCAGGAACTGCTTCGCGATGTTGAGCTTTTCTATTTCTGTGTACCCGGGCAGGCGGATGATTTCCATCCTGTCCTGGAGGGGAAGGGGAATGCTGTGCAGAGTGTTTGCAGTAGTGATGAACAGGATCTGCGAGAGATCATAGTCCAGATCCAGGTAGTGATCATTAAAGGCAAAATTCTGTTCCGGGTCCAACACCTCGAGCAGAGCGGCCGAAGGATCGCCCCGAAAATCCGTGCTCATCTTGTCCACCTCATCGAGGCAGAACACCGGGTTGTTGGATTTGGCCTTCCGTAAAAACTGGAGGATCTTCCCGGGAAGGGCGCCGATATAGGTCCTTCTGTGCCCACGGATCTCCGCTTCATCACGCACTCCGCCGAGGGAGAGCCGCACAAAGTTCCGGCCCGTGGCCCTGGCTACCGATTTGGCAAGAGAGGTTTTTCCAACGCCCGGCGGACCCACAAGACAAAGGATAGGTCCCCTGATCTTCTTGGTCAGACGCTGGACGGCCAGATATTCAAGAATTCTTTGTTTGGGTTTCTCAAGGCCGTAGTGATCTTCCTCAAGGATTTTTTCAGCCTCTTCAATATCAAGCTTTTCTTTTGTCTTGTCATACCAGGGAAGCGCAAGAATCCAATCCACGTAATTGCGGACAACGGTGGCTTCCGCCGACATGGGCGACATGAGTTTGAGTTTCTTGAATTCCTGTTTTATCCGGCTGTGTGCCTCCTTGGAAAGGCGCTTGCGTTTGATCTTCCTTTCAAGTTCGTCGAGCTCGGCCTTGAAATCGTCCTTTGTACCCATCTCTTTCTGGATGGCCCGCATCTGCTCGTTGAGGTAGTAATCCTTTTGGGTTTTCTCCATCTGCTTCTTGACGCGGGTTCTCAAGCGCTGCTCCAGCTTCAGGATGTCGATCTCATTACGGAGCTTCTCATATATTCTTTCGAGACGCCGATTCAGATTCTGCTCTTCGAGAATTTCCTGCTTGTCGACAACCTTGAGGGCAAGATGGCCGGCAATGGTATCTGCCAGACGCACGGGATCATCGATGCCGGTAACGGTCGAGACAATTTCGTCACTGATCTTGTTGTTCAGTTTTGCGTATTCCTCAAAGCCGGAATTGACTGACCGAATCATGGCCTTGCTCTCAAGATTAATTTCGTGATCTGAAGAGAGCTTGGTCACTTCGACCATGAAGAACTCACGGTTATCCAGGAAATTTTCTATTTTTCCCCGCTCTTTTCCCTCAATCAGTGCCTTTACCGTTCCGTCCGGCAATTTGAGGAGCTGGAGCACCGTCCCAAGAGTCCCGAAGTGGAAGATATCCTTTGGGGTGGGTTTGTCCACCTTGGCATCCCTCTGGGCGGAGAGAAAGATCTCCTTCTGGTGGGACATAGCGTATTCCAGCGCCTTGATGGATTTGTCCCGTCCTACGAAAAGGGGGACCACCACATTGGGAAACACCACGACGTCTCTCAACGGCAGAAGTGGGTAATAATATTTCTCCAAAAGGGAGAAATCCGGCGGATCTTTTTTATTTAGAGTAAACATAATATCACGCGTATCCTGCTTGATTTTCGTAGAGTAAAATAGGAGTCTCACCTTTGGTGATGACTTCCTCGCCAACAACGCATTCCCGGACGTCCGTCCTGGACGGTATCTCGTACATGATATCCAGCATGACGGATTCGAGAATGGCACGGAGTCCGCGGGCTCCGGATTTTCTTTCGAGGGCGCTCCTGGCGACCGCGTCCAGCGCGCCGTCGGTAAACTTGAGATTTACTTCCTCCAGCTCGAAAAGCTTCCTGTACTGGCTGACCAGGGCGTTTTTCGGTTCTGTTAGAATGCGAACGAGGGCATTCAGGCTCAGTTCACTCAGGGAGGCTATGATCGGAATCCTTCCGATAAATTCGGGTATGAGTCCGAATTTGATGAGATCTTCAGGCTGCACCTGGGCCATAATCTCATTGATATCCATGTTTCCCTTGGCATGGATGTCTGCCTCGAACCCCATGGCCTTCTTTCCAACACGATTTCTGATGAGTTTATCCAGCCCGTTGAACGTCCCTCCGCAGATGAAGAGAATGTTGCCGGTATCGACTTTCACGAAATCCTGGTGTGGATGCTTTCTGCCGCCCTTTGGCGGAATACTGGCCATGGTCCCTTCGATGATTTTCAGGAGGGCCTGCTGCACCCCCTCCCCGGAAACATCTCTGGTGATGGAAGGGCTGTCCGACTTGCGGGCAATCTTGTCTATCTCATCAATGTATACGATTCCCCTGGACGCAGCCTCAATATCGTAATCGGCCATCTGGACCAGGTTTAGAATGATATTTTCCACGTCCTCTCCCACATACCCAGCTTCGGTCAGAGTTGTGGCATCGGCAATGGTAAACGGCACCTTCAGTATCTTTGCCAGGGTCTGGGCCAGGAGGGTCTTGCCCGAGCCGGTGGGACCTATCAGAAGAATATTGCTCTTCTGGATTTCAATACCCTCCATATCCACCTTCGTATTTATCCTCTTATAGTGGTTGTGGACGGCCACCGACAGGATTTTCTTGGGTTTTTCCTGCTCGATAACGTATTGATCAAGAGCTTCCTTGATCTCAGCGGGCTTTGGCAATTCATCCGCCGCCTTCCTGTCCTTTTCATCTCCATATTCTTCAGCGATGATTTCATTACATAGCTGAATGCATTCATCGCATATATAGACGGAGGGTCCCGCAATGAGTTTTCTTACTTCGTCCTGGCTCTTTCCACAAAAGGAACAGAGGAGGTCATCGTTCGGGTCATTCCTTCTTGGCATAACATTTCCCCTCTATTTTTTCTTCTCGTTTTCCTGCATCTCACGGGTTGTAATAACCCGGTCGATAAGACCATATTCAAGAGCTTCCGCACTGCTCATGAAAAAATCGCGTTCCGTATCAATGCGGATCTTTTCTATGTCCTGGCCGGTATGTTTCGCGAGAATCTTGTTGAGGACATCCCTCATCTTGAGAATCTCCCGAGCTTGAATATCTATATCTGTGGCTTGGCCCTGTGCACCGCCAAGTGGTTGATGTATCATGATCCTGGAGTGGGGAAGGGCGTACCTTTTTCCCTTTGCTCCCGAAGCGAGCAGCAATGCCGCCATGCTGGTTGTCTGCCCCATGCAGATAGTTGCCACTGCCGGCTTGATATACTGCATTGTGTCATAAATGGCGAGTCCCGCAGTAACAGAACCTCCGGGACTGTTGATGTACAGATTAATGTCCTTATCCGGATCCTCGGATTCGAGAAACAGCATCTGCGCTATGACCGTGTTTGCCATCCCGTCAGCTACCTGCTCCCCCATAAAAATGATTCTGTCTTTCAGGAGGCGGGAGTAGATGTCATACGCCCGCTCACCACGATTCGATTGTTCTACAACGACTGGGATTAACATGAGATTTAATTCGTCTCCTCTTGTGAATCGGTTTCCTTATCCGGTTTTGCTGCTTCCACTGCCTCTGTCTGAAGTTTAGCATGCTCCACCAGGTAATTCAATGTTTTTTCCTCGAGCAGGGTCTCTCTCAATGAATCAGTCAGCCCTCTGGCCTCATAATATTGTTTAATACTTTCGGGAGGTTGACCCATAGCCCGGGCAACACCGGCGATGCCTTCGGCAAGTTCCGCATCATCGATGCTGATCTCTTCACGCTTTGCGATTTCTCCGAGGATGAGCATTTCCTTCACCCGCTTTTGCGCGTCCTCACGAAAGTCTTTTCTCAGTTTTTCTTCTGAAAGCCCCGCTCTTTCGAAACTGGAGCCGCTCCTCGTGAGGTTGTCACGGACCCTGCTGAGGGCGGTTTCAATCTCCGAAGTAACGAGCACCTCCGGAAGATCAAATTCGACTTTTCCAGCAATGGTCTCTATCAACCGCCTTTTCAGGTCCGTATCGATCCGCTTTTTCTCCTCAGCGGTAACCATGTCGCGAACCCGGTTCTCGAGGGAATTCATGTCCTTGAATTCCTCGCCGAAATTCTTCGCAAACTCGTCATCCAGCTCGGGAAGGACCATTTCCTTTACGTCATGGATTTGGAAGGTGAAGTGGACCTTTTTCCCCGCGAGTTTTTCGTGGTAGTAGGACTCCTCGAAATCCACATCTACCTCACCTTTGTCACTCTTCCGGAGACCGATGAGAGCGCTTTCGAAAGCAGGATGAAAATCGCCGCTTCCCACCTGAAGCATGAAATTGTGCGCTTTGATCCCTTCTATTGGTGAACCGTTCTCAAACCCTTCATATTCGATAACCACATAGTCTCCATCCTGAACCGGGCGCGGCTCTTCAACTGCATCCAGCTTGCCGTGAGCCTTTCGTATCTGCTCAAGACGTTCCCTTACTTTCTCGTCTGGTATCAGACATTCCTCTTTTTCGATATCGATTCCCAGGTAATCCTTAACATTGACCTCGGGACGCACTTCCATGATGGCAGTGTATGTGAAACTCTCTCCCCCCTTAAGGGGGTTCTTTTCCAGCAATGGCGTGCCCAGTGGATACATGTCGCTCTCTTCAAGTGCCTTGGGAAAGGTATCGCTGATAATGTCCCTGGTCACATCTTCATGCACCTGCTCACGGAAATACCGCTCAAGAATCCTTTTTGGGACTTTGCCCGGACGAAATCCCGGAATCTTTGCCTTTTTTCCTGCTTTCCTGTAAGCGGTCTGCAGCCTGCCGTCAACTTCCGTGGGGTCAACTTCCACAATGAGCTTTTTCTTCACCGGACTGATTTCTTCTACGTTGGTTTTCATTCTATTCCTCTATTCTCTATGATACCGGGAAGCCTTCCGTCAGGATCCGCACCCGCTGTTTCCCTGGGGCCATTATTTTCGGCAGCATTTGTAGTCACACAAGCAGATAGAAGTCATGATGCAAAAAAAATGCCGCCTTTCAGCGACGGTCGTATCCGGCCGGAAATCTCCCGGTCCGCGCCGGCCTCTTTCGCAGCACTGTCCTGCCAGATGCCAAAAGGCCAAAAATACATTCGCTGCCATTTAATATAACAATGGGATATTTATTTTCAAGCTTCATCCCTCAAGAGCACATGATCCATTGCGAAATCAGATCAAAGCACCATAAAATCCCTCCTGTCAAAACCGGCTCTCCTTTCTTTTCCGTTCCTTCGATTCGGCCCGACAACGCAGACAGGGCCTCCCCTGGATGGGCTGAGAGGTCCGAGATCCGTCATGGACCAGAAAACTCCGGAGGTTTCGGCGCATTGTCGTCTCCTTTCCATGCCCGATCTTCTGTCGGGCGAAGACCTTCTCGAACAAGATACTCTTCTCTCGACACCTCTTCGCTTTTCGTTATGAGAGAGAGATTGCCGGCTCTGTCTCCGTTCAAGACCCGAGCGTCTTCCAAAGTCGTCTCTGACAAATAGAATCGCAGGAGATTCTTTCATACATTCCTCTGTACGTTGAAGTTGCCGGGAGGAGATGATATCTCTTGTCCGTTCTTTTTAAGACGGGAGATTTACCAATGTCAATTTATTTCATCCGGCCGGCACATTGCGGAGAGAAAGTGGGGCAAGAGTGGATATGTCTAGAGAGGTGTGAAAAGCGCGGTGCTTCATTTTTTTTTTGTTCCGGCAGGGAATCTGATGTATACTCCTGTCCGTTTATGGATGAGTACAATCTATGAGGAACAGCAGATGAAGAAATCTCTCCTTGTCCTGGCAGGAGTCATGACGATCCTGGCCTTTTTCTCTCCCCAGGTATTTTCTGCCGACCGGTTCAAGATAACCCGAGTCTACGACGGGGACACGGTCCAGGCGGAGAGCCCGGGTGTCGTGATGTATATCATGCTCGTAGGCATCGATGCGCCGGAAGTGGCGAATGAGGTCAACGGAAAAGGGCAGCCATACGGAAGAGAAGCGAAGAATTTTCTCACCAGCATGATCCTGAATCATACCGTTGACGTGGTAGGGTATGGGACTGCCCCTTATCCTCACGATAACATCATCGGCGTTATTTATCTCGATGGAAAGAACATTAATCTTGAGATGGTAAAACACGGGTTTGCGGAAGTGCAGGAATCAGATCTCCCGAACAGCCTGGATATTCGTGCCTACGTGGAGGCCGAGAAACTGGCCAGGGCGACGAAGGCCGGGATGTGGAGCCTTGGAGCCCGGTACATGAGCCCCAAGGAATGGCGACGCCTGCACGCACGCGAAAAGGCGAATGCCGACTTTAATTAGTGCCCATCCACGAATAGAACTTGGGCGCTGGCGAGTTTCCAATCCAGAAATGAGATTTTTTTACAAGATCAAGAAAATCAAGGGATTATGCGGAGACGTACTTTAGTACGTCGCACAAGTGATCCCGCAGATTGACGATGAGATTGTGAAAAATAGCCATTTATGGATGGAAACTAATTAGAAATCCTCGAAATCATCGTTCATTGGAATTACTTGTTCAGGATTGACCGGCTCACCCTTCGGCCGCTGCAAGCGCTTTGCCGGCTCGTAAACGAGCGCTGTGTTGCGATCCTTTCCATTCGACAAGAATTCCTTTTCCGGTTCTGCTCTTTCGAATCTATGGCCGTCTCCATTCCGGTTTGCTCCAATAAGCGCCACCAGTTCCTGTACGATTCCCTTCATATGCTCAGCCTGCGCATTCATCTCCTGAGATGCTGAAGCCGATTCCTCTGCATTGGCGGCACCTTGCTGAACAACCCTGTCCATCTCTGAAACAGCCTTGTTCACCTGTTCGATTCCCTGAGCCTGTTCGTTGGAGGCTTCCGCGATTTCAGCCACAAGTTCTCCTACTTTTGCCGTTCCGCCGGCCACGGTAGTGAAGGCCTCGTTGGTGCTTGTGACCAGAGCTGAGCCGTCCATCACTTTTTTGACGGTCCCCTCTATCAGCGCCGCAGTATTTTTTGCGGCCTCCGCCGTACGCATGGCAAGGTTCCTGACTTCATCGGCAACCACCGCGAATCCGGCTCCTGCCTCACCGGCCCGTGCAGCCTCTACCGCCGCATTGAGAGCGAGCAGGTTGGTCTGGAACGCTATTTCATCAATAGTCTTAATGATTTTCTGAGTCTCTTCGCTGGCTTTTGAAATCTCAGCCATGGAGCTTGTCAGGCGCTCCATCGCATCATTTGCAGTTTCGACCACCCTATTGGCTTCTTTCATAAGAATATCAGCCTGTCTGGCATTTTCAGCATTTTGCTTGGTCATCGAAGACATTTCTTCGAGGGAGGAGGAAGTCTCTTCAATGGAAGCAGCCTGTTCAGACGCGCCCTGCGCAAGAGACTGGCTTGCTGAAGATACCTGGTGCGAACCTTCCGCTACCTGGGCGGACCCTTCACTCAATCCCTCGACGATGTGATTAACCGGCAATGTGATACTGCGCCGCGTGAACCAGTAGGAAAACAGCAGTGCAAGGACGACGATCAGAAGGCTGATCGCACTAACCCACCAGATCACGTGCTTGATGTTTTTCCCGACGAGGGACTCTTCTTCACTGACACGCCGCTGGATCTGCCCCTGAATGTCATCCAGCTTTTTCTGCAAAGCTGCTTTCCGGGCTCTGACTGCAACTTCTATATCATCGGTGTAGGCGCCCGTACCGATGACCCATCCCCATTCCTTGAAAAGCTTTACAAAAGAAAGTTTGGGCTGGGGTTTATCTGCGCCGTACTTCGGCCAGAGATAGTTCACAAAGCCCTGGCCTTTTTCACGACACACTTTTACGAATTCCATGAAAAGCTTCTTTCCGTTCGGATCTTTGATATCGGAGAGATCCTGGCCGTTCAGCTCCGGCTTGTATGGATGTATGAGCATGCGGGGATGCATATCGTTAATCCAGAAATAGTCTTTGTTTTCGGAGCCGTAACGAAGTGTGCCGATGAATTTCGCGATGCTTTCCTGGTTTTCGGCGAGTATTGCCTTTTTGACCTCTTCCGTCAGGCCGTCTTCCAGCATTTTCCGGGTGTCCTTGGACGCCTTTTCAAGAAAGCTGGCGGCTGTTTCCACTTCCGAACGGAGCAAGGCCTTTTTCGCTTCCATGGTGTCCTTCCGGTAAAGGCTGATCTCGTTGTTTTCCTGATTTATCAGCTCCGCCATACTTTTTTCGCCCAGGTTCCTTATCTGCATGATGGAAGCCCGACTGCTCCTTTCTAATTGCCAGACCGCCATCACCCCTACAATGGAAGAGGTCAGGGCAAGCCCTATCGCGACCATGAGCATGATCTTGGTGTTAATTTTCATGCTGTCCTCCTTACAAAAGCACTGCAATCAGGCATTTCTTTATGACGCGAGCCGATTGCCATGTAACCGGATATGATAACTGGCGCCTTCGAATTGAATCGCGCCGGACCCGGGCATGAATGAAAAAGAATCGCCAAAATATTGTCACCATCTGCCCTAAATATTGACGAATTGAATCACAGGTCCGGGCTCGCATTTGCCTCCCCGAGTACTCTCGGATTTTCCGATTGCGCTTGTGCACGGATTCCCGGGCGGATAATAACCGATCCCTCGAATCCGTGCCTCCTTGATTTACCGGTATTTCATTGTAATCCAAGGTGGTTGTTTCAGGAAGTAAGCAACAAGCGTGCCGCTTAAAAGCGGAGGAGAGTAACTGAAAAAGTGTGGAAGGTTGGGCGGGAGAAGTGCCGTTTTCTGGTGCGAGAGGGGGGACTCGAACCCCCACGGATTGCTCCACTGGATCCTAAGTC
>CAZONI010000112.1:0-10113 GCA_964581175.1 uncultured Desulfobacteraceae bacterium | reverse complement strand
ATGGAGGAAAAGATGCGACCTTATTTCCAGAACATGCAGGCCTTTGGAAAGGCCCTCACAGACAAACAGATAGAGACTTCCGAAGAAAACCTTGCCCAAATCAAGGAAGTGGAGGAGCAGGTTTCAGAGGCGATCGAGGCCGTAAAAAACGCGGGAATCCCTGCGGAAAAAATCAAACAGCGGGGACAGATGACGGTATGGGAAAGGATAGTATACCTCATCGATCCCGGCACGTGGTGCCCTCTCCACACCCTCTACGATCCTCAGTTTAATGAAGAAGGGACCACCGGCGTTGTTGACGGTCTCGCCAAAATAAGCGGAAAATGGGCCGTCGTCGTCGGCTTCGACAACAAGGTCATGGCGGGCGCCTGGATTGCCGGCCAGGCAGACAACCAGCTCAGGGTAACGGACATGGCCAAACGGCTCCATGTCCCCCTGGTGTGGCTGGTCAACTGCAGCGGCGTAAAGCTGACGGAGCAGCAGGAAGTCTACGCGAACCGCCGTGGCAATGGGACCACGTTTTTCCGCCATGCGGAACTGGAAAAACTGGGCGTCCCCATCATCGCGGGGATTTACGGCACTAATCCGGCAGGCGGCGGCTATCAGGGCATAAGTCCCACCATCCTTATTGCGCACAAAAAGGCCAACATCGCCGTGGGCGGCGGTGGCATTGTCGGGGGCATGAGCCCCAAGGGCTTTTTTGATGAAGAGGGCGCCGAGCAGCTCATAGAGGCTACCCGACACTTCAAGCAGGTACCTCCCGGCAGCGTACCCATTCATTACAATGAAACAGGATTCTTCAAAGAGGTATACGAGAAGGAGGAAGAGGTCCTGGACGCCCTGAAAAAATACATGGACATGGTCCCGGCGTACGACCCGGAGTTTTTTCGGGTAGACGAGCCGAGAGAGCCGAAGTTCCCGGGAAATGACATCAACCGCCTTGTAGCCTTTAACCAGAAGAGGAGCTACGACTTCGACGAGGTGCTGGCCCGGATCTTTGACAACAGCGAGCACCTGGAATTCAGACCCGATTATGGTCCTGAGGTCTACACGGGCCTCGCCAAAATCGACGGCTTGCTGGTGGGCTTCATCGGGAATCGGCAGGGATTTCTCGGTGCCAATTATCCCGAATATGCCCCCTACCCCGGGATCGGCGGGAAACTATACCGGCAGGGCCTGATCAAGCTCAACGAATTTGTCACCCTATGCGGCCGCGACAGGGTGCCCATCGTGTGGTTCCAGGATACCAGCGGCATCGACGTCGGCGATATTGCTGAAAAAGCCGAACTGCTCGGTCTCGGGCAGTCGCTTATTTATTCCATCGAACAGACTGATGTCCCGATGATCTGTATTATTCTCAGGAAAGGCACCGCGGCCGCCCACTACATCATGGGCGGACCCACCGCCAACAACCACAATGCATTCACCCTCGGCACGCCGACCACGGAGATCTATGTGATGCACGGCGAGACAGCAGCCGCCGCGTCCTTTTCGAGAAGGCTCGTAAAAGAGAAAGATGCGGGAAGGCCCCTGCAGCCGGTTATTGACAAGATGAATGAACTGGCAAAGCAATACCACGACAATTCGCGCCCTATTTACTGTGCCAACAGGGGCTTCGTGGATGAGATTGTCCCACTGCCTCACCTCAGGAAATATATCCAGGCATTTGCCGGATGCGCATATCAGAATCCTATATCCATCTGTCCTCAGAATCACATGATGATTCCCAGAATTATCAAGGGTTAGTACATGGAAGGAGGCGGCGCCCCATCGGGCGCCGCCTCCTTCTTCCGGAATATCCACGATGGAATCAGGCACTCCCCGGAAATCACAGTTTCGCTGGTATGACCCCATTCTTCTCGCGGTTATCTGTCCACTGGCAGCCCTGATCATCAAGCTCCTGATGCTTTCCTGCCGTGTAATCAAGGTTGAGGGAGACGAAGAGCAGCGGGAGACGGTGGAGCGTGCCGACGGCAGAGCTGTTTATGCTACCTGGCACCAGAGGATGCCCTACCATTTTCACTTCTTCGGTTCGCGCCACGTAACCATGATGATAAGCAGGAGCCGGGATGGCGAATACGCAGCCAGAATAGCCCAATGGCTCGGATTTAAAAGCGTGCGCGGCTCCTCTACAAGGGGCGGCCCCAGGGCGCTCAAGGCCATCATCGATGAAATCAAGACAGGCGAAACAGGCGGCATGCTGGCGGACGGTCCCCTTGGTCCTCCCAGGGTTGCCAAGATGGGTTCCGTGCTCATGGCTCGGGAGGCGGAAGCGCCGCTGATTCCGGTTCTCTGGGGCGCGGACCGGTGCTGGGTCCTCAACTCCTGGGACCGGTACCTGATTCCGAAACCCTTTGCCCGGGTTGTCATTCATTATGCCGAACCCATCTGGGTCCCAGCCGAGGCCACGGGGGAGGAACTGGAAGAATACAGAAAGCTCTTCGAGGACAGGTTGAATGAAGGTACACGCCTGTGTGACGAGAATTTCGGTCCGGAGCGGCCCTGGCGCAAGGTAAAGAAGGAAGGGGTGCCGGAGAGAGGTCCAATAGAGTGAGAAGAACACACCATCAATAAATTATTGTTGACTTTGCACGCCGCGTTCGATTATGTAAAAAAAGGTTCAGGTGCTCGTAGAGCTTAACAGGGAACCCCGTGGAAGTCGGGGACGGGCCCGCCGCTGTAACCCTCCCCTTTTCATCATTGAAAAGGGAACCTTTCGGCAACTCGCGCCACTATCAACAAGTGCTCACGCTGCTCACGGTTCATAGGCAAGAGAAAAAAAATCAATTGCCATGAGCTGCCAGCTGACGCCAATGAGCTAGTCGGATGGGAAGGCCGCCCGGAAGGAAGGGAAGCCAGAAGACCTGCCTGAACTGTAGGAGTGCTCCTCGCGGACAGGAGACAACTGTTGGATCTTGAGGATAAAAAAGGGAAATCCCCGGATCGATGCTCGTCGGTCCGGGGATTTTTTTTGTCTCCGGGCCCGTAAACCCCATACGGCATTTCAGGAAAGGAGACAGGTGTATGAAGGGAATGACTGGATTAAAAAGCATGGTATTCGCGGGAGTGCTGGCTTATTCTTTCGCAGCCGCGGCTTATGCGGGTGCAGCGGATAATCAGCCGACGGACGACAACGCTATCACCATGGGTACGGTCGTGGTGACCGGAACGAGAACGCAAGAGGAAATAGGGAAAGTGCCGGCGAATGTGACCGTAATCACCAAAAAAGAGATAGAAAATTCCAATGCGAAGGACATCGTTGACATCCTGAACTACCAGACAGGTATAACTGTTCGAGACATTTACGGGAACGGAAAGGAAGCCCAGGTAGATCTCAGAGGTTTTGGTGAAACAGCCCCCTTCAACACGCTGGTGCTCGTGGACGGGAGACGGGTCAACGAAATTGATCTCAGCGGCGTGGACTGGACCCAGATTCCTCTGGAACAAATTGAGCGAATCGAGATCGTCAGGGGGACAGGAACCGTGCTTTACGGCGATAATGCTGTGGGAGGCGTCATCAACATCATTACAAAAATGCCGGCCAAGAAGCCGGCTTTCCACGCCGGCACTATCCTGGGGAGTTACGGGAGGAACAAGGAGGCGGTCTCGCTGTCAGGGGGACACGACAATATTGCCGCTTCTCTCTACGCCAGCTATGACTCAACGAGGGGTTACCGGGAGAACAGTGCCCTCAGGGCAAAGGATCTTGGAGGAAAAATCGTCCTGGATCCAACCGAAATCCTGCGATTGACCGTCAGCGGATCCCACCATTCCGACAGATTCGGGCTGCCCGGTTCGCTCACCAAGGAGCAAGTGAATGCAGATCGGAGGTCAAGCAACGATCCCCTGGATCACGCAAGCACTATCGATAATTATGCCATGCTGGGGATGGATCTGGACCTTGCCGATTTTGGGAAAATCGACGCCGACCTGTCCCACCGAAATCGAAACAGCGATACATACTTTGTGTCCTCCTCGTACAAAGCGGACAGCACAACCAAGACGACCGCGTTCACGCCTCGGTACGTTTGGAATGGGGAACCCGCCGGCCACAAAAATACGTTTGTCACCGGCGTGGATTTCTACTGGTCGGATATGGACGTCAATTCATTCTTCGGGCCCACCCTATCCCCTTCCGATGTGTCACAGGTGACCAGGGAATCACGAGGGATCTATTTCAACGATGAATTTTCCCTACTGAAGCCTCTCGTCTTTTCCTTCGGTGCGAGACACGAACGTGTAGATTATGACCTGCGAAAGACCGACTTGACCGGCTTTCTCTCTCCTTTGAACGCCGAGGTCGGGGATAGCGCAGATGCCTACACTGCGGGACTTACTTATTCCTATCAAGGTGAATCCTCCGTTTTCCTCCGGGCAAACAGCAGTTTTCGGTTCCCGCTGACGGACGAACTGGTCGTGTATGACTACATCAACGGCCGCTTGGATATCAATTCCGGCCTCAAGCCCCAAAAAGGAAAGGATTATGAAATAGGCATCCGGCACTATTTTTCAAAAAGAGTGTATCTTTCTCTGACCCTCTTCAGGGCCGAAATCGACGACGAGATCTTTTTCAATCCGAGCACTTACGCTAATGAAAATTACCCTAAAACGCTGCACAGAGGGGCAGAGGCCGCTGCCAAAGCGGGAATAACCCGGTTTATCACCCTGTTCGGTAACTATACGTACGAAAGGGCGACGTTCGAAAAAGAACCGTTCCACGGCAATGACATACCGGCGGTTCCCAGAAACAAGGCGAACGCCGGCATCAGAGTCCATGATTTTGTGCCCGGCGTCATTCTTTCTGCAACCTACCATTTTATCGGGTCGAGCTACGCCATCAGCGATCAGGCCAACCAGTATGAAAAGGTGGGCGAATATTATACTCTCGATTCCCGGCTGTCTTATAAGTGGAAGGATCTGCAAGTCTACTTCGGAGTAAACAATCTCACCAACAGGAAATACTCACAGTATGCGGCCATAGGCGGGTTTCCGGTCGGACAGCAATTTTACCCGGCTCCGGAGAGAAACTGGGTTGCCGGTATCAATTGGCGGTATTAGCATCGCCCCGGGCTGGTCTCCTGCGTCCGACGAGATGAGACCAGCCCTCAGGAAGACTTCAAATGGGAGCGTTGTAACCCATTGATCTCAGTGTCGCGATGTTCCTCAAATGATCATTAAGATCAGTTAACGTGGGCCATCTCTGTGGATCGTAGGTATTCTGCTCAAAGATGCGTCGAATTTCCTCCGAAGTGAATCGCCGCAGCCTGGCGTCGTCGGTCGGCAAGCCCCTCGCGTGCCGGGCGTCCAGCCTTTCATAGCGCCTTCTGAGTTGCGATTTGTCAATATCACTGAGTTGAACCATTTTTTCCTCCTTTCTGTTTACCGGAATCTCTCCATTTTTTCAGCCAATACTAAACGCTAAATTTAACTGGACCGCCATTTCCGCGGTTCGATCCGGCTCCAGTGGAACGACGGAGCACACGCGGTCCTTCGCCGATGTCAAAAATTCATGAGGCGCCTTTCGTAGACGACCAACGGTTCGTAGCCGAAGATGGCATTCAGATGATGCAGGAAGGCGTGACGCCCTTCCTCCCGCCACTTCTCCTCGATGACTTCGTTCACCTTCCGGTAGCCTGCCAGCAATTCGTCGAGGTTTGAAAGGTTTCTTTCTTTCAGGGTCTCCTTTGAGACCTCGTCAATCAGGTTCAACCACATCCGACTCACGCCCATAATGTAGAAGGGCCAAGTCCTCTTTATTTCCGGAGACCAATTGCGGTCGCTCGTGGCCCCCAAGTCCGGCCGCAGGACGACGGTTGTGTCGTCGTAGATCGTGTCTACGACCAGATGTGCAGCGATCAGTTTCTTGAGAAGACCGCTTGACTGGATGGCGCGGTAAATCTCTTGTGCCGTCTCTCTGGAAGCGTAGAAGATAAAGCTGAGTTCATGTCCGCCGTGATCCCGAGCCGCCCTGCGATGGAACCGCCAGAGGGTGATTTCCTTTTCATATTGATCGAGCTCAGGCGAGATGACCCTGTGGGCCAGTAACAAGTCCACATACCACGCGGGATCAGTGTCCGGCGGCCAATCTATGCGAAATCGGGCATACCACCAGCCCTTTTCGGCATGTACCGCCTTTTGTCCAGCCGATTCGGGTTCAATTGGTTTTACCTTGCCGATCGACGCACAACCGGAGACCGCAACCGCGACCACCAACCCCAGCAACCAGAACACGCACTTTCTGTTTCGCAAGCCAAGCCTCCCTTCCGCTCTCACGGTTCAGGAGTGAACTATAGCTGAACCACGGCTGAAGGTAAAGGTCTTTCATACCTTGAGATCGGCGGTTCAGTAAGCTGTTCTGGATTTGAGGAAAATACCTGAGGCGATTGTCCCCGTCAGGCCAACCAGGCCTCCTACAAGGAAGGCCGCAGGGATGCTTGAGATATCGGCGATCACCCCGAACACTATCGGTCCCAACACCTGCCCGACGCTCAGCGAAGTGGTGAAAGCCCCCGTAGCAGATCCCATCCCGTAGATTCTTCCCCTTTCAGTTCTGATCGCGACAGCAGAAGCACGCGAAACAGAACTGAATCCACCCATGCTTGTCGCCAGGATCAAAAACATCAGCATGCTGTGCGAGTAAGCGACGGCACACATGGACAAGGCGCTGCAGATGCCTCCCATCAAAATGAGATTAACCTTCTGCGAGGGAAATCTATCGGCCGCCAATCCAAACGGATACTGCATTATGGACCCGAAGAGCATGTAGAAGGAAAGAACCAGGCCGATATCGGCAGGGCCCATGTGTTCTGCCTTAAACGCGAGCACCGGGAAAAATGTATTGAATCCCCACCTGTAGAATCCCCTCGTAACGAAGTAGATCATGATGCCGATCATCGGTTTGTCCTTGAAGACCGGAAGGAGGGACTTGAAGAAGGGGATCTTCTTCTTATCATGGTTCTTGATGGCGGGACTTTCCGGCACGAGGAAAAGCACCAGCAGCATTACCACGAGTGACAGCCCTCCCATGGCGTAGAAAGGAGCTTTCATATTAAACCGGTCGGTGAGATATCCGCCGAGGTATGGACCCAGCGCCATCCCTGCGAAGAAGGACATGAAGAACAGGTTCATGTACTTTCCCTCTTTCCCGACCGGCGTCAGGTCGCCGATGTAGGCCTGGGCCACCGGTGCGACTAAGACTACCGCGAATCCCTGTACGAGCCTGATAATAGTCAAAGCCAGCGGAGACTTGGCGTAAACAAAACAGAGCGAGACGACGGTGAACAGAACCAATCCGGCTACCATGAGATTTTTCCTGCCGTGCCGATCCGAGTACTGGCCTACAATTGGCGCGAATATGCTTCTCGAAAAAGCGAAGCCGGCGAAGATGATCCCCAACTGAACTCCGGTCGCCTTCATGCTCTTGGCGTACAGAGGCAGGATCGGGTCGATTACGCCGAGCCCGACCATCGTGATGACTGTAGCGATAAACAGGGTGATGAATGTTTTCTTGTTCATATCCGCCATAAACACACCTTAAAGGGCCGGTCCGCAGCGCTCATGCACAGATGAGGTAACTCTATCAATATCAACATCACCGCCCTTTGACTTTACGAATCCTGGGAAGAGCCCTTCCTTTTATATGAGGCAGGATTGAGGATGCGGAGGGGTTTTTCGGCTCGCTGTCAGGTTTTTAGATTTTCCACCATTTTCCATTTTTTCTTGACACTCAGGGCGAATCTTCCTATATTTCATCGTCGAAAAGCAAGTTCTTATCACCTTACCTTATCAACAACGGCTTTAGCAGGAAAGCACCGCTATACATTCCGAGGCCAAGGACGGTTTGATACCCCTTTGCCCGGCTGTTGTAAATATATCCTGGCAGTTCAAAGATTTGGGACACTCGCGGTAATCCGTCAGAAGTGGTTTGAAGCCATTTCTTGAAATTTCAACCGGAGGGAACGCCATGTCTATTCACTGTCCCAGGCGATTCTTGTCATTGATCTTCACCGCAGTTATAACCTGCGTGCTTTTGGCTCCCACCGCTTCCCATGCCTCATCTCAGCCTCCCCCTCCCCCGACGCCGGGCCAGCCTGAAAAAGGAAAGATCATTTACTGGAACCCTAACGGGGATGCCTTTGCCATAGATCTGCGTGACGGCAAAGGGGGGAAGAAATCTCTGATGCTCTATGGTGAGCAATGGCGGTACAAAACCTCGTTCGGCGGCAGCCGGGAGACACAGCAAAAGGCCATACGGGCATGGGTTGCCGACGCAGGAGGCTCCCTTATAACGGACACGTCCGGACAACTTGCCGCCCGCATCCAGTCGAATGAAAATGAGCGGCTGGTTTATCTTTTTGACATTTCATCCAAAAAAACCAGCGTCACTATCTATCTGGAACGGCTGTTGACCGCCGATCATCCCATATCCCTCACCATCGGCGGTAAAGGCCCGGATCAGTTCAGTTTCCGGTTCGACCACGACGGCCGGCATTACCAATCCTTTATCGTCGAATTCGAACGAAAGGATGTCACCTTGGAGGGCGCCTCGCGGTCAGCCTTCGATAATTACAAGCGCAAGGTCTACCTGAAACACCATTGTCGCATTGAGCATGGCGCCCGCCAGGTCATTCTTGACGCGCCCCAGTATGCCGGGACCTATAAGTGGTATGTGTACACCCATTCCAAACAGCCCCAGACCGTGCGCATCAGCCTGGAACAGGGCCCGTCCCTACCTGAATTGAAGGATGGACCGCGACTGGGGGCCGTGCGGGTGCGCCATCTGCCCTACGGCTCGGTACGCCTCCAGGCGGAATGGGATGCCCGCATGGAGCATCCGGCCTTTGAACCCTCGAAATTGCGGGCGGATCGGACACCCGAAGGAGATACCATCTTCTGGGTCCCGTCGGGATACTGGCAGGTTGAAGCAGTCCCACCCAAGGATGCCGGCTTGACTATCGCGCAGGCCCACATGATTCCGGTGCATGCCGGCCGAACAACTGATGTCGATTGGCCGCGCTCGCTCTCCGGAATCTTCGCGCCCAAGGCAACAGGCCGGCTCGAAATCCTGGATGCCCGTCACCGAAGCGACGTTGCCGAAGTGGACGTTTCCCTGATGGAACTGGACGACTCCATCGTTCCCCGGGCCGACCGAGTCCAATGCTACGAAGGGGGACAGCCCGGTCGGGTCGTTTCCGTGGAACCCTTGAAAACCCCGCTGAATGTGGTTCTCCTGCTCGATTCATCGGGCTCCATGAAAGGGTCCATGACCCAGGCTGTCCATGCGGTCAAGACCTTTGTCCAGCGTTTTCCCGCAGACGCCAGGATCACCGTCGTCGATTTCGACACAAAGCCCAAAGTGCTCAAGTCCGGCAGCCGCGCCGAACTGCTCGGGTCACTGGACGGGGTACGCGCCAACGGCGCCACGGCCCTGTTCGATTCGATCCTCCTCGGCCTTAATCGTTTGAAAGCCGAGAGCCGGAAGGCCCTAGTGGTTTTCACCGACGGGGTCGATGCCAATTGGAACGATACCGGTCCGGGCAGCAGGGCCACCAAGGCCGAGGTCATGCAGGCGGTGGAGCGTGCCAGGACCCCGCTGTTTACCATCGGCTTCGGCAAGAAGCCCGACGTGGACACCTTGACCCGCGTGGCTGACCTGTCGGGAGGGGCCTATTACGAGGCCCACGACAAATCATCCCTGGATAGCGTGTTTGCCAGGATTTCCGCCGATCTCGGCCGCCAGTACCGCGTCACCTACGAACGGCCCCAGGCTGTCGGTCTCTCCGATGTTCCGGTGATGGCCCTGGTGGTGGACAACAGCGGCAGCATGGATATGTCTCCTTCCAAAAAGGGCTGCGACTATCGCATCGAAAAGGTTCGACAGATTCTCAAGGATTTCACCCATGCCTTCCCCCAGGATTTCCTGGTGCAGTTGCTCACATTCAGCAACGATACCCGTGTGAGTCAAGTCATTACAACGGATGCGGCCCCCATGCTGCGGGGCCTGTCCATGATGCTCGGCAACGGCGGCACCGATATCCTCGGCTCGACCCGGGCGGCGCTCAAAACCCTCAAGGCCGTGCCGTCCACCCGCCGCTACCTGGTCTACCTGACGGA
>CAZONI010000111.1:0-10186 GCA_964581175.1 uncultured Desulfobacteraceae bacterium | reverse complement strand
CGGTCGGGAACTCCGCAATAACCTCACCTGTTGCGGGATTGGGGTCACTTTCCATTTTGCCTGATTTCGAAGCGATCCATTCCCCGTTTATGAAGAGCTGAAGCTCCCCATAGTGCTTTTTTACTTCTGGTAAAACTGCCATTCTTTTCTCCTTTTCATACAAATTCATACAAATTGGTTTGTCAACGATTTACCTGCATTAATCATCCTCCGACACCAATGTACTTTATTACTACCTCTTGATTATTTATCAAATCCCTTGAGGGAGACTCATATACGACTGTACCTCTACTCATGATATAGGCGTAATCAGTAACGGATAAGACCATGGACAAATTTTGTTCTACTAATAGTATAGAAAGGCCACTCTGCTTAAGTTGATCAATAACACGCTCTACTTCTTGGATAATGAGAGGAGATAGGCCTTCCGAAGGTTCATCCATCAAAAGCAATTCCGGACTGGTCATTAATGCACGGCTGATCGTGAGCATCTGCTGTTCTCCACCACTAAGCAGAGTACCTTTTTGATTAGCACGTTCCTTCAAAATCGGGAAAAGTAAATAAATCTTATCCAGAGACCAGGACGAAGAACTTCTTGTGTTTCGTGCCGACATGGTAAGGTTTTCATGTACACTGAGCGATGGAAAGATGCGACGTCCTTGTGGCACCAAGCCCATACCCATTTGAGCAATCTTGTACGAGGGCCAGCCAACTACGTCGATTCCTTTAAAACGTATCTCTCCCCGGCGCGGAGCAGTGAAACCAATAATCGAACGGATAGTGGTTGTTTTTCCCACGCCATTACGTCCCAGTAGGGCTACCACAGAACTCTGTTTGACCTCCAGGCAAATGCCCTGAAGGACATAACTTTCCCCATAGTACGTGTGTACGTCAACTAGTTTGAGCATTCTGACAACTTTTCTCAGCCCCCATATAAATCTTCTTCACCCGTGAATCATTTCGGATTTCTTCAGGTGTTCCCTCGGTTACAATTTCCCCGTAGTGAAGGACCATAATTCGATTGGCGACACCAAACACCAGATCCATATCATGGGCGACCAAGATTACGGTTATATCTTTTCCCAGGCCGCGTATTTTATCTATGACAACAGCAGTTTCACCGGATGTTAATCCGCAACTGGGTTCATCCATAAGCAACACCCTCGGCTGTGACGCCAGACTAAGAGATATTTCCAATTTCCGTTGGTCTCCGTAGGATATATTACTTGCGAGATAATCCTTTTCTTCCCACAAATCCCATACCTTTAGTAGCTCCTCGGCTCTAGTGAAAGTCTCCCTATATGTGTTGATTGAACGAAACATTTGGAAACGATGTCTTCTAGTCCCTTGAACGGCCAACAAGATATTGCTCAACACCGTGAGATTAGAGAAGAGGCTGCTCCTCTGGAAAGAGCGGGCTATGCCGAGATCGGCCCGGCGGTGTACAGGCATACGGGTGATGTCCTTCCCAAGAAAATGCACACTTCCCGCCGTGGGCAAAATCTGTCCGTTTATAATGTTGAACAAAGTAGTCTTTCCTGCTCCATTGGGGCCTATAATCGCCAATCTCTCCCCGAGTTCCACGTTGAAAGAGATATTCCTTAGTGCACGAACACCACCGAAGTCTTTGACTACTCGGTCAACCTTCAAAGCTTCCACGAGAGTAACACCCTCTGCCAGAGTCTGGACATGTAAACGGCAACTCCACCCTTGGCATACATAATGACGAGAACAAAAAAACCACCCAATATTAAAGGCCAGCGCTCAGGAGTGTATGTGCTGGCCAGAAAATTAACAAATATCAGAATACAAGACCCAATGGCAGGTCCGTAAAGAGTTCCCACACCACCAAGTATCACCATGAACATTGCTAAAGTAGAAGTGCCGACGCCGAAGGAAGCGGGAACCATAAACCCATCATGATACGCAATCAACACGCCGGATACCCCGGCAAAAAGTCCCGCGGCAATAAAGGCGATGTATTTATATAACCAGGTGTTGTATCCGAGCGCACGCATTCGAGATTCGCTTTCACGGATTCCCTGCAATGCGCGCCCAAAGGGTGAGTGTATTAATCGATGCAGGATAAAGAAACACAAAACGAAAATCAGGAAAACGAAATAATAAAAGTTGGTAGTATTCCATTCGAACCCAGAGAGATTAAGGGTCGGTTGTACTATATTCATGACTCCTTCGGTGCTGCCACTGGTAGACAGGAATTTCCACTTCGTGGCAAGGCTCACCAGCAGTTCTCCCAGTGCGAACGTGACTAATAAGAAATATATCCCGGACACTCGAAGCGCAATAATACCGAAGATTGCGGCAACCAACGAAGCCGTCAATACGGCCAGAGGCGCTCCTATCCAGAAGCTCTCAATCCCGTATCGGACCATGAGAATACCGACGGTATAACCTCCCACGCCGAAGAACGCCGCATGCCCCAGCGAAAAAAGCCCTGTATAGCCGTAAATAATATCCAGACTGATAGCAAAAATAGAAAAAATGAGAACTCTGGTCATCAGTATTTGGTAGTATGGAGGCAAACAAAAAGGCAGAGCGACAAGGACTATGCCACCCACTAAATAAGGAACAAAGCGCACCAATTGATCGGGAGTCCGTTGACCGGGCATCTGTGGCTTGACGACACTCATTCTTTTTGCATCCTCCCCAAAAGCCCGGCAGGTCTGACCAGCAAAACAATTATCATGACAAAATAGATCAAAAACATGGCGAGTCCAGGGAAAAGCGCTTTGCCAAAGGCATCAATAATTCCTATCACCATACTTCCCAAAAGAGTCCCCTCCACAGAACCCATACCGCCTATGACAATAACAACCAGTGCAAGAAGCAAGATATTAACGCCGAACTCAAGGTTCACTCCCAAGAACTGCGCGCCTATTACTCCGGCAAATCCGGCCAAAAAAGAGCCCACGAAGAACAAAACAACAGAAACCTTTTTGAGGTTCACGCCTAATCCCATTGTCATTTCTTTATCATCCATTCCCGCTCGGACAATGGCTCCGACGCGAGTCCTGTTCTGCAGCCACCATAAGCCAACAGCCAATACCAGTCCGGTGATGATAATGCCGGCGCGAGCTATAGGATACGACCAGTGACCGATGGGAAAAGAACCGGAAAGGAAGTCTGCCGTGAACGCAGGCCGGGCAAGTGGTCCCCAGATCCAAAGACACAAGTTAGTTAAAATGTACACAAAGCCAAAAGTGAGCAAAACTTGTTCGTTCAGCTGTTTGTAAAGGCGGCGTAAGAATCCCTGTTCTATGAATAACCCTAATGCTCCGGCGGTGAGCCCGCCCGCTAGGACAGCTAATCCAAAATTCAATCCATATTTCACCGCTACTGTCCAGCCGACATACGCTCCCACCATATACAACGCCCCATGGGACAAATTGAGAATGCCCATAAGGCCGAAAATTATGGACAAGCCTGAAGCCAAGAGAAATAAAACGGAGCCAAATGAAATTCCATTCAGCAGATTTATTACAAATACGTTCAGGGTCATTTCTTTCTCCTGAAAAACAAGCTCAGCTCCGGCCTGTCCATGGCCACTTGGGAAAAACCTCCGTCTGGTCCCTGCTATGCACCAGAATCGTTTACTCTACCTTGTCCCTCGGATCTCGTACTTTGGTATACGTCTTAAATGGATCCCAAGCGTACTTTTCATCTATGAGTTTAACTTCAGCCATATACCGGTTAGACAATGCAAATCCGCTGGGAGCAAATGAGACGGGACCGGCAGGAGTGTTCAACTTAAGCTTCAATATGGCCGGCCGCAACACCCCGAGGTGAGGGTCTCCTTTAGTAGCCTCCAAGCCTGCCAGATATGTCGACATACAGGTGTAAGCGCACCCATCAATCATGTCAGGACTCCGTCCGTACTTTGCCTTCAATTCTTTCACAAACTCATGGTTGGCTGGATAATCGAGACGCTGAGTATATGCGGCTATCATACCCTTTGTGCCCAGCAAAGGCTTGCCAATCCCCGCCAGTTGACTTGAATTCAAATTGTCGGCTTCAATAATCAGTATCGGCATCTTCAGACCCAGTTGGTAGTATTGTTTCAAGATGGTGAGCATATCCGGCGCGATCGTCCATACGGCAAAAACATCGGCTTTCTTCATAGCCGTAAGATAGGGCGCATAGTCCGATGTTCCGTACGGAACCCACTGCTGTTGAATCACAGATCCGCCTTTTGCCTTGAAGCGGTCGGCCACTCCGTTGACGAACCGGTATCCGGCAATATAATCAGCACCCAATGTGGTCATTGTTCTGTAGCCTTCGCCATAGGCATAGTCGCCCAATGGGATGCCGAACGAGTAAAGTGATCCGGGAAATACTATCCAGTTGGCGTACTTCTCCAGTTCCAGTGATGCACCGATTGGCGCCATGCCCATGATATGCTGCCTGGCGAGGTAGGGGGCTATCGAATCTTGGGCATCGCTGAAAATCGGACCCAAAATAAAATCGACTTTGTCCAGTTCGACCAGTTTTTTTGCCTTCAGGATGGCGGTAGCCGGACTCGTTTGATCGTCTTCCCATACAACCTTTATGGGTCTGCCGGCGATCTCATAGTGGCACTGTTCAAGCCTGAGCTCGATGGATTGTTTGGCAGGCACGCCATAAGAGGCCCCTGGACCAGTAAGCTCAAGAATCACCCCCATCTTTATCGGTTTTGCCGCGGCAAAACCAGGCGCGGGAATACCCACCAGCAATGCCGCAACCACCAGCATTACCACCACTCCGCCTATAATCAGTCCTAACGATCCGTTTCTCCTCATCTCAACCTCCTCCTTTCTGTTCACGTACGGTTTCCCAAAACCCGGCCTGGATACGGTGAATTTTGACCAGACTATCTTCCACCCTCTATCCTGTCGCCAGGCTAACCTATACTACTGCAAATGCCTCTCTCAAGCTGCGATTCAGGATCTGCCAAACCCTTGACCCCAACCAATGTGCCTGCAGGAAAATTGCTCCCCAAAAAATTCCTGTAGTCAAGATACGCCGTCGCGGACACCAACCGTTGTTTAAATTATGAACACCGTAATTTTGACACTGTCTGAGATCGTTTCTTTCCATCAATCGGAATCCTATCCGAAGCTTGTAGGCAAGGAACGGCACAGGACATCAATGACGTTCAATACGTGCTCTTTCATCAATCTGCAGGCCAGGGAGGTCTTTTTGCTTTTTATGGCGTCCAATATTTTCCCATGGTACTGAAGGGAGGAAAGGAGATGATCCTTGTCCTGCAACGTTTTATAGCTGAACATGGTCACTTGATTGTGGAGGTGCGAAGCAATAGCCTTCAACCGATTATTCCCTGCTATGTCCATAATTACATTGTGAAAATCCCGATGAAGACGCTGGTATTGGAGGACATTGAAGGGTTCGGTTTTCACGCACGTTTCCATTTTTTGAACAAGCGACTCAAGTTCTTCAACCTCCTTCTCTTTTATTACCTTCATCGCCAGCCCGACCGCCATTTCATAAAGCGTTGCTTTGAGTGTATAGATCTCCCACATATCTTTTTCCGTCATCTCGGGAACGAAGACTCCCCGCCGCGGTCTTCTGAGGACCAGACCCGTGGCCTCAAGCGCCTTCAGCGCCTCCCGGACGGGAGGGCGGCTGATACCCAACCGCTGAGAGATTTCCTCTTCTTTCAGCTGCTTCCCGGGCAGGAACTTGCCGGTGACAATCCATTCCTGGATATGCCGTTTCGCTATATCTGCAATTGACTCGACTTTCATGACTCTATACACTCCTGTTGTCGGTATTTAGTCGCAAGAGACGGATCGACATCCGGCGCTTCCCTACCGCTGGGAGATGCCTATACGGCAAGGTATGTCTCGCACACATCATCCGAAAGACTCCCCATAACATCATCGAAGCACACGCGCCCATGATCCACGATAAAGACCCTGTCACAGATGGCCCGCGCAAAATTGAGATTTTGCTCCGCCAGCAGGACGGAAACGCCTTCATTTTTCAAGCGCATGATGGTGTTTCCGAGGTGATCCACGATTACGGGCGCGAGCCCCTCCGACGGTTCGTCCAAAATGACCAATTCGGGGTTTCCCATTAAGGTCCTGGCAATGGTGAGCATTTGCTGCTCGCCGCCACTGATCTGGCTTCCCAGCCGGTTTTTCATCCCGCCCAGGTTGGGAAAAAGCTCAAACAACCGCTCGGGCGTCCATGACTCGAATCCCTCACGGCCGGATCTCCTTCCCACTTCGAGGTTTTCCATAATGGTGAGGCCGGTAAATATACGGCGGTCTTCAGGCACATATCCCAACCCCATAGAGCAGATTTTATACGGGGGAAGTCCCATAATAGGTTGGTCCTTAAAGACGATATTCCCGCTCTTTGGAGACACAAGACCCATGATGCTCTTCAACGTTGTGCTTTTGCCTACCCCGTTTCGTCCCAACAAGACCCCGACTTCCCCTCTTTTCATCTCCAGGCTCAAATCGAAGAGAATATGGGCCTTTCCGTAGAACGTATTCAAGGACTTAACGTGCAGGATAGTCTCTGTGTCCGGTTTTTCCATTTCAGCAAGATTTTCTCCACCGTTTCTGTGTTTTTCTACGTGCTGCCGATATTGTGGCTCCCGAAATATATCCTGCGCACCTCATTGTTTTCTCGCACGTTATCGGGCGATCCCCCCGCAATCAATGAACCATAGTTGAGCACAATGATGCTGTCCGCATGGCCGAACACCACATCCATATCGTGCTCGGTGAAGAGAACACCGATGGACCTCGTTCGCACAATTTCCGCAGTCAACTTCATCAATTTCAGGCGTTCCTTGGGGCCCATGCCCGCCGTCGGTTCGTCCATCAAAAGCAATTTCGGCTCGTTTGCCAGGGCAATGGCCAGTTCCACCCGTTTGAGATCGCCATAAGCAAGAATGCCGCAAGGCCGATACCACTGTTCCTCAACTCCCACAAGTCTCAGGAACTCCATTGCTTCATCGACAAACAGGTCTGAGACCTTCCTGGAAATCGATGTGGTTCGCTTCCTTCTTGATGTCAGCACCATTTGTATGTTTTCAAGAACAGTCATGGAAGCAAAAGTGGAGGTCACCTGAAAGGTCCTCCCTACTCCCAACGACCACACGTGTCTTGGCCGCATTCCAGTGGTTTCCCGCCCGAGAATTTTGACGCTTCCCTGGTCGGGCCGCAGCTGCCCGTTGATCAAGTTAAAGCAGGTGGATTTTCCTGCTCCGTTGGGGCCTATCAGGGCAACCAACCGGCCTTCCTGCAGGTCGAAACTGACATTGTCTACCGCTCTGACTCCCCCGAAAGATTTGGTCAGACCGCGGACTTCAAGAACATTGGTCATTTACTGAGCCATTCTTCCCGGAAAAGTATCTTCCGAATTTCTCTTCGAAAAAACCCGCTATCCCCTGAGGGAAAAGCACCACAAGAACAATAAAGATGCATCCCAGAATCAAATGCCAGAAATGGGAAATTGAAAAAGATTGAATTTCGGATATCCTGTGCTCAAGCCAGATAAAAACGCTCGACCCTACTATCGGTCCTGAAGGGTTATTTACGCCGCCAAGCAGCACACCCAGCAGTAGATCAACGGACCGTGATACAGACATCACGTCGGGGAACACGCTTCCTTTCGAAAACACATAGAGTCCGCCGGCAATTCCCGCGAAAATGCCCGCAGCAGCAAAAGAAAGCCATTGATGTCGCCTGACGTTGATGCCTATGGCGCCGGCTCTTAGCCTTGAATCGCGGCACGCCCGCATGGTAAAACCAAAGGGGGTAAACAAGAGATATCTTAATGCAAGTATTCCCCCTATACAAATAAGCATGGTCAAGTAGTAGAAAACAGTCACACTGCCGGCCCAGTGTGAAGGCCATATGCCCAAGATACCATCGTCTCCTCCGGTAAAATTTCCCCACTGGAATACGATGGACCAGCAGATCTGTGCGAACGCCAGCGTGAGCATGGCCAGATAAATCCCCGACAGCCGGACACAGAACCAGCCCACTATCAGTGCCAAAAAGCCCATGCATACCGGTGCAAGAAGTATGGCAAGCTCCATCGGGGATTTTGCATAATGCACCATGAGCGCAGCTGCATACGCCCCTCCACCAAAAAAAGCTGCGTGGCCGAAGGACACCATTCCTCCCGGTCCCATCATGTAGTACAGGCTCATGCACGCGAGTGCAAAGACGGCAATTTCCGTCAGGAGAATGAGCGAAAAACTGCCGGCGAAAGCCGGCAGCAATGCAATCAGGGTGAGCACCAGGAGACCCAGCAATCTTAATTTCTTCGACGCCCGTTTAAGGGAGACTTCGAAGGATACTCCGGCACCCGCTTTTTCCGTTTCTGGCTTACCAAAAATACCGTAAGGACGAATGATAAGGACGACAGCCATGACCAGGAACATCATGACAAGAGTGCTTTGGGGGAAAACCAGGACGCCGAAGGATTCAAGTTCTCCAATAATAATGGCAGCCAGAAAAGCGCCAGAGATGCTCCCCATTCCGCCAACGACAACCACAACAAAGGCCTCCACCAGCACGTTCAAATCCATCAAGAGATTGGCGCCTCCTTTGGGCAACTGAATGGCGCCGCCCAATCCGGCGAGGAACGATCCGAGGAAAAATACACTGGTAAAAAGCCATTTCTGATTGACCCCAAGGGCCCCGAGCATTTCTCTGTCTTCCGTCGCAGCACGCACCAGCGTTCCCCACCTGGTGCGGTTGAGCGAAAGCCAGACTGCAAGGAGGATCAATGGAGCAATAATGACCAGAGTCAAATCATAGACCGGCATCAGTGTGCCGAATATGCTTATGCTTCCGTTGAGTCCGGGCGCGGTCGGCCCCAGCAGATCTTCCGACCCAAACATCCACCTCGCAAGATCTTGAACGATCAGAACAACACAAAATGTCGCCATGAGAAGAAAAAGCTCGGGCGTTTGATACAGGCGTCTCAGGAGGAAAACCTCCACTATGATGCCTATCAAACCCACGATCAATGAAGCAATCAGAACGCCGCTCCAGAAAGAGACACTCCCGTGGGGAAGGGAAGCGATCACAAAGTAGGCTGCGTACGCCCCTATCATATAGAAAGAACCATGAGCAAAGTTCACGATTCTGGTTACGCCGAAAATGAGCGAGAGCCCCAGCGCCACAAGGAATAGGGTGGACGCATTCGATAATCCCGTCAGAAACTGTACAATGTAGAAACCCAAGGCTTCCTTCCCCACGCGAGAATAACGGTCACCGTTTCGTTCTTATCAATCCTGGGGCCGTAATTTCCTGACTACAGCATCGCTTGGCAAATAGTCCTTGCCGTCCATATACTTCCAGTCGATCATAATACCCTTTCCGTCCTTTACAGCCGTATAACCCACGTAAGCCCCCATGGTGGACTGGTGATCGATTTTGCGGAAAGTAATAGGTCCAAACGGAGATTCAAATGTCATCCCTTCCATGGTCTCCACCATCTTCTCCGTGTTGGTGGAACCGGCTTTCCTCAGCATACTTGCAGCCGCCATCAAGGTGCTGTACCCGACAACCGATCCCATCCGGGGATAGTCGTGATACTTTGCTTCATATGCCTTTAGGAATTTCGTATGAGCCTTTGTATGAATCGCATACCAGGGATACCCCGTCACCAGCCAACCAACGGGGGCTTCGCCTTTCAGCGGATCCAGGTATTCCGGTTCCCCGGTCAGCAGGCTCGCTACGAACCTGCCTTTAAAAAATCCTCTGAGTTTGCCCTCTCTCACAAATTTGGCCAGATCTCCTCCAAACGTCACATTGTAAATGGCTTCAGGGTTCACTCTCGCCATGGCCATAATCTCAGAACCTGCGTTGATTTTGAACAACGCTGGCCACTGGTCGGCAATAAATTCTACGTCCGGCTTTTTCGCCTTCAAGACCTCTTTGAAAGAGTTTACCGCATCTTTTCCATAGGCATAATTGGGCGCGATTGTTGCCCACCGTTTGGCAGGGTTCTTTGCTGCAGCACTCGCCAACATGGCGGCCTGCATGTAGGTTGAAGGCCGCAAACGGAAGGTGTATCGATTTCCTTTCGCCCATACAAGCGCATCGGAGAGAGGTTCAGCGGCCAGATAAAATACCTTATTTCGTTTGGCAAAATCCGTCAATGCAAGGCCCACATTAGATAAATAGGAGCCCATGAG
>CAZONI010000110.1:0-10235 GCA_964581175.1 uncultured Desulfobacteraceae bacterium | reverse complement strand
GGCGGCATCATGATGTGGGCGAGGGGAATCTCGGAATTCGGGGCCGTGATTGTGCTTGCCTACCACCCCATGACCGCTCCAGTCCTTATCTGGGAGCGATTTGAGTCCTACGGGCTCAAGTACGCAAGACCTGTTGCGGTGCTCCTGATTCTGCTGTGCCTGATTATTTTCGCCGTCCTCCGCGGCATTGCCGCCAAACGGAAGGAGGCGTAGGATGCTTCGCCTCCGGGACGTCAGTGTTCCTCTGGGAGATTTCAGACTCAAGGAGATCTCCCTTCACGTAAAGGACGGAGAGTACATGGTCCTCCTCGGACCGACGGGCACAGGAAAAACTGTCCTTCTGGAGACCATCGCGGGGATGCATCGGATAAAGAGCGGGAGCATCTTCATTCATGACAGGGATGCTACCCGCTTGCCTCCTGAGAAGAGGAACCTTGGGGTTGTTTACCAGGACTACGCCCTCTTTCCGCACCTGACAGTCCGCAAGAACATCGCCTTCGGACTGCAAATGAAGGGAGAACGCGGCAGCAGGATCGTTGAAGCAGTGGAAAGGATGGCTGATTTTCTGGATATCGGTGGGATCCTCAATCGCCGTCCGGCAAACCTCTCAGGGGGTGAGCGCCAGCGTGTTGCCCTGGCTCGGGCACTGGTCCTCGAGCCGTATGTGCTCCTCCTGGACGAGCCTTTGAGCGCACTGGATCGTTCCACGCGCGACCGTCTCCGGCGGGAACTGAAGATGATCCACCGGAAACTGGGAGTCACTATTGTCCATATCACCCACGACCTGACCGAGGCTTTCTTTCTGGCTGATCATTTGGCGGTGATGAAGGACGGGAGCATTTTGCAGCAGGGCATCCCGGAGAATGTTTTGAAGCGACCGGCGAATCGCGTGGTCGCGGAACTTCTGGGCATCGAGAATCTGATTGCCGGAACAATTGGAGAAAACGATGGATATGTCACCCCTCTCGGTCCCTTGGACATACCCATTGTCCCTTCCGCATCCATGAAAAGCCCTACCGGGTTTTGTCTCACGATTCCGGGATGGTGCGTGGAAGTGCTCCCTGGAAAGGAAAGGGCTCAGTACGCGTGGATGGGCAACATGACGGTTACCGGTATCAACAATACGGAGGGACAGGTAGAACTTGAACTTGTCCATACGAGTGGGGAGCAGCTTCGCACCTTTCTTTCCCGGCGCGAGGCAGCCGCCCTGCCGGTTTCCCTTGAGAAAGGGAGAGAAGTGCCGGTGGCCATTCAGAGAGAGGGTGTACACTGGGTCCCGTCTACAGACCATCCTTCTTCAGACGGATAGGCGATGGACCTTCCGCCGTCCTGCTCCAGGACCGGCATTCGCCGCCCCGGGATCATCCCGTTCGCCTGCTTTTTCAGAAAACCGGTTTTGGGTAGAGTTGGTGTCAAAATATCCTTGAATGAAGGAGATTCACGAGGTATGTCTTATAAGATCGAGAAAATAATACTGCGGCTGAAGAAAGCGCCGGATGAGATGGAGCGGGCTCGGTTGTCCTGAAGATGCGATTCAACGGAGACAGTAGCGGATGAATGAAAAAACGAAAGATAAAAAGGTGAACGGCAAGAGGAGATGGAAATGGATCATCATTTTGATCCTTATCGGCATCCTGCTGGCGGCAGGCTACTGGTGGCGGTACATGCGGAACCAGGTTTCTACGGATGATGCATATGTGAGAGCTGACAGTGCAGCCATAAGTAGTCGAATACCCGGAAGAATCGTTGAAATTCGCGTAGAGAATGACTACAAGGTGGGAGAAGGAGATGTGCTGGTCAAGCTGGACCCTACCGACTACGACGTGAAGGTAGAGGAGATAAGCGCTTCACTGAAACAGATCGAGGCGCAGTTGTCTTTTGCAGAGGTCAACCTGCAGCTTACGAATAGGCGGACCAAAGAACAGGTGGACGCGGCCACGGCGCAGATGAAGGAATCCGAGCAGTCTCGGAAAGAGGCAGGCCATCGTGTCCAGGAACTTGAAAAGATGCGAAACGGCTTGCTTGCCGAACTTGAAAACGCCAAGAAGAACTATGAAAGGTCGGAACGGCTCTTTCGAACGGGAACGGGGTCGGAGAGTGATCTGGACACCAAGCGCACACGCTATGAAAAGGCCAGGGCGGCGCTGAAGGCAGCGGATCAGAGCATTGCCGGAGCCGGGGCGTCAGTGGGCGCCCAGGCCGAGAAAGTGGACCGGCATATTGCAAATCTCAATGCAGCCAAGGCTGCGCGCCTTGAGGTGGAAATGGCGCGATACAAGCTCGCCGCACTGAAGGCCCAACGTTCGCAGATTGAAGCGAAGTTGAAGCAGGCCGAACTTAACATATCCTATTGTACCATAAAGGCCCCCATCTCAGGATACATCGCTCAAAAAAGCATTCAGGTGGGGGATTGGGTCCAGCCCGGTCAGCCGCTTTTCGCGATCGTTCCCCTGCAGCAGATCTATGTGGAGGCCAATTTCAAGGAGACCGAGCTGGGAAATATCCGCCTGGGGCAGCCGGCTACTATCGAAGCGGATGTCTACTCGGACTATACCTATCATGGCAAGGTAGTCGGAATTCGCGCCGGTACGGGTGCGGCCTTCTCCCTTTTTCCTCCGGAAAACGCCACGGGAAACTGGATCAAGGTCGTCCAAAGGGTGCCGGTAAGAATAGATCTCGACAACCCGCTGCCGCCGAAATATCCCCTGCGTGTAGGGCTTTCCCTGAATGTGACGGTGAATACCTCCGACAAGAGCGGCAAGCGGCTGGTTTCAGAAAGCCGCGAAAAGCAATAGGTCGGCCACGTGGAAAACGGGAATCCTGCGGATGTGAACAAATGGATCATAGCCATGACTGTGATCCTGCCGACCTTCATCGAAGTTATGGACACCAGCGTTGTCAACGTGTCGCTCCCGCACATGCAGGGCAGCCTCAACGCGGGCGTGGATGAAGTGACATGGGTATTGACCTCATACCTGGTATCCAACGCCATCATCATACCCATTTCAGGATGGCTGTCGAGCGTCTTCGGGCGCAAGCGATATCTCATCTTCTCCATCATCCTTTTCGGTCTTAGCTCCGTTATATGCGGCGCCGCTCCGACCCTCGCGATTCTCGTCGTTGCCCGTGTTTTGCAGGGAATAGGGGGCGGAGGATTGCAACCCATCTCCCAGGCAATTCTCCTGGAATCGTTTCCGACGAGGGAACATGGAATGGCCATGGCCGTGTTCGGGATGGGGATCGTGCTCGCCCCCATAGCCGGTCCGGTGATCGGCGGGTGGATTACGGACAACTGGTCCTGGCGTTGGGTGTTCTACATCAACGTGCCCGCAGACATCCTGGCGGTCATGCTGGCCATGGCATTTATCCACGATCCTTCGTATGTCCGGAAAAAGGGGATTCGCATAGATTACTTGGGCCTTGCACTCTTGACCGTCGGCCTGGGATGCCTGCAGATGCTTTTGGATAAAGGGGAACGCGCGGACTGGTTTTCATCCGACTTTATTCTGACGCTTGGAATCGTATCGGCAGTCGCTCTCGTCGGTCTCGTTGTTGCGGAGCTTCGATCCAAGCACCCGGTGATAGACCTCAGGGCATTTGGGGACCGGACCTTTGCCATGGGAAACCTGATCATGTTTACGGGCTTTCTCACTTTTTTCGGCGCCATCGTCATGCTGCCTCTCTACCTCCAAAAGCTCATGGGCTATACTGCGGTCTGGGCGGGCTTAGTTCTCGGCCCCGGAGGTCTGGCAACGCTGCTGGTGATGCCGCTGGCCGGAAATCTAATGAAAAGGGGGGTCAAACCCCAAAGGCTTTTGGCACTTGGGATTATCATCAGCGCCTACTCTCTCTGGCTCATGTCGCGATTCAACCTGGAGGCGGATTTCAACGCCGTAGTCTGGCCGAGGGTAGTCCAGGCGTTGGGTATGGCACTCTTTTTCGTGCCTCTGGCTGCGGCCACCTACGTGAATGTCAGAAGAGAAGATATGGGCAATGCCACGGGAATCTTTAACCTGCTGAGAAACCTGGGAGGGAGCATCGGCGTCGCCTTTGCCACTACGATCCTTTCTCAACGGTCGCAGTTCCATCAGACATCTCTTGTAGAGCGTTTGACGCCCTTCAACCAGGCCTTCCAGATCAGGACGCAACAGCTGCTTCACCAAACTCAACAAGGGGGAGCTCTCGTGACCCGGAGCAAGGGCGTGCTCGCCTTCATTTACGGACAGGTCCTGCGCCAGGCAAGCATGCTGGGATTCAATGACACGTTCTGGATACTTGGGGTGCTCAGCTTTCTGCTCGTACCGCTGCCTTTTTTCATGAAATCCAGAAGGCAGGCGGAGGCTCAGGACTAGATTCAACACTGTTCACTGAAGTCTCGACCGGGAGAAATCTCCCCAGCCCCCCTTTGCCAAAGGGGGGCTGGGGAGATTTACCCGAGCTGGGCATACCTTCTCGGGCCTTAAGTGAACAGTGTTGGGAATAGGTCCAGGACCGATTCTACTAACCCGGACCTGGAAGAGCGTGACGCTTCGTCCCTGAGCCCCCTGCGAGGAGCCTCCCGGGGCTGCCCGCTCTGCGGGAGGAGTCTCACTTACAACTGATTGGAGAAATGACAGGGAGGTGCTCCATGGCGAAACAGAATATACCAACCACCCAGGCCGTCAGAGAACTCCAGGCCAACAACATCGCGTTTACCTTGCTCTCTTACCGATATCAGAACGGAGGAGGTGTTTCCGTGGCTGGAGCGGCAGCCCATGCACTGGGTCTGAACGAGCACGAGGTTGTGAAGACGCTCGTGATGACGGATGAGAAGGGGAACCCGTTCCTGGTCTTGATGCATGGAGACAAACAGATTTCCACAAAGGCCCTGGCCAGGGAACTGCAGGTGAAGGCCGTTGATTCCTGTGACCCCAAGGAGGCGCAGAAACACACCGGCTACATGGTGGGCGGGATTTCTCCTTTCGGGACAAGGAAGAAGATGAAGGTCTATGTGGAATCATCCGTTCTGGAACTTCCGAATGTCTATATCAACGCCGGAAGGCGCGGCGTCATAGCCTCCATGGCCCCCGATGCCCTTATCCGGGTGCTCGGCGCCGTTCCGGTCAATGTCGCCATTTAATGGCGGATCGACGAAGACGAATAAACAATACGTCGCAAGGAGGAGCGAAGGCAACGCAGCAGATGATACCTGCTTGCTGGTGAGCAGGGGATGAACATTGTTGCGTACCGGTACAAATGGGGGTATCCTATCTTTACTCGGGTCGATAAGGAGAAGAACCATGACCCGGGAGAGGTTTTCCGCTTTACGGGAGACAGAACATTGCAGGAGGAAATACCCATGAAGAAAATGATTGTGAGCATCGGTCTGGTTTTCACAATTGCCGCTTTTTCAGGATGTGCTCCGGCATACAGGGCACAACCCTTGTCTTTTAAAGCTCCGACCTCCTACCCCAATTACACACAGATTGATGGAGTGGGTATCGGGGCCAGGGCGTATGTTTCGCCTGAAAGAGCCAAAGAGGCGTTCGGGTTCGACATCCGCGCCGCCGGCTTGCTGCCGGTGGAGATCGTTTTCGATAACCAGGGGCGGATGCCTTTGGAAATAGATGGCTCCCAGACATTTCTGGAAGACGGAGAAGGAAATCTCTGGCCTATCTTGAGCACCAAGATAGCCTACGAAAGGGCGACCAGGTATGCCAAGACCAACCAGGTTTTCGAGGCAGGTGCATACCACGGATTCCTGGGCGCGACAGCCGGCGCCATCCTTGGCGCTGCCATCGGTATCGTGAGCGGACAAAATGCGCTAGAGAGCGCGGGGCAGGGTGCGGTGATGGGGGGAGCGGCCGGCGCCGTCCTTGGCGGCGCGGGCAGCCTTGGATCCGAGAGTGCGCGGCGGAGCATTATCCAGGACCTCCGGGACAAGTCCCTGCAATACAGGCCTATCCCGCCCGGCGGCCTGTCTTTCGGATTCCTCTTTTTCCCGGGAGAGGCCAAGACCGCTCAACTGCTACGTCTTAAAGTCATAGAAGGCAGACACGGACCGGTGCATGTGCTTCGTCTCAGGCTGTACCCCCAGGCCCAGGGTTGATGATCCATTCACATCCCTTGGAAGACGCTCCTTTAACGGTCCTCTATGGTCAGATTGAAAGGATTTCCTATACCAATGAAGAGAATGGCTTCACCATCGCGAAGGTGAGGGTTCAAGGCCGGCGGGAGCTTGCGACTGTTGTGGGGAACATGATGGCGCCTACTCCCGGTGAGATCCTGGAGATGAAGGGGGCGTGGACGAATCATCCTCGGTACGGGGAGCAGTTCAGGATTGCCAGTTATACATCCAAGGTCCCGGCAACGGTTGTTGGAATAGAAAGATACCTGGGTTCCGGCCTGATCAAGGGTATCGGGCCGGTTATGGCCAAACGCATTGTCTCGCGATTCGGCGAGCAGACACTGGAAGTCATCGAACAGGACATCCACCGGCTCGCTGAAGTGGACGGCATCGGTCAAAAGCGCATTGGCATGATCGCAAAGGCGTGGGATGAGCAGCGGGAAATCCGCAACGTCATGCTTTTTCTCCAGTCCCACGGGGTCAGCTCCGGATACGCCACAAAGATCTTCAAGCAATACGGGGATCGTTCCATCCAGGTGGTCAGAGAGAATCCCTATCGGCTGGCCACCGAGATCTTCGGGATCGGGTTTGTGACCGCAGACCGGATCGCCGGAAAGCTGGGGTTTTTGAAAGACGCTCCGCTCCGGGCCGAAGCGGGAACGCTGTATGTCCTGCGGCAGCTCGCGGACGAAGGACATGTCTTCTATCCTTATGAACCCCTGATCGCCAAGTGTTGTGAGATGCTGGAGGCGGGGCGTGAGGGAATTGTCCAGGCGATCGGCACACTCCACGAAAAACAACGGATCGTCATTGAAGATCTGAATGAATCCGTCGCTACTCTGCAAGAAAATCACAAAGCCGTCTATCTCGCCAAATATCAACTGTGTGAAACAAGCGTTGCGAACCGGCTCCGGTCCCTCCTTACATCCCCGAAATCCATCAGGGCAATCGACACGGAAAAGGCCGTCAAGTGGGTACAGAGCAGGCTTACCATCCGCCTGGCGCGGGAACAGGTTGCGGCCGTCCGGTGTGCCGCTGAAAACAAGATCATGGTGATAACGGGCGGCCCGGGGACGGGAAAGACCACCATTATCCAGGCCCTGCTCAAGATATTTTCGCGGCTGGGAGTGAAAATCCTGCTCACTGCCCCCACGGGACGTGCCGCCAAGAAGATGAGCGAGACGACCGGCTTCGAGGCCAGGACCATTCACCGGCTCCTGGAATACAGCCTGCAGAAAGGCGGGTTCCAGAGAAACGAAGACAAACCCCTGGACGTCGATCTCCTGGTGGTGGATGAAGTCTCCATGGTCGATACTATTCTCATGCACTACCTGCTCAAAGCCGTTCCCCCCGGCGCGACCCTGATCCTGGTCGGTGATGTGAATCAGCTCCCTTCAGTGGGCGCCGGGAACGTGCTGAAGGACATCATCGATTCAGGCGCAGTACCGGTGGTTACCCTGAACGAGATATTCCGACAGGCCCGCGAGAGCCTCATCGTGGTGAATGCCCACAAGATCAACCATGGCGCCATGCCTCTGGTCCATGCTGAAGGGCAGGGGGATGAAGACTTCTTCTTCGTGGAACAGGAAGATCCTGAAAAGGCGCTCCAGATTATACTGGAGCTGGTATCCAGCCGGATTCCCGGAAGGTTCGGGTTTGATCCGGTCAAGGATATCCAGGTGCTCACGCCCATGCACAAAGGTGTGGTCGGCGCCGGCAACCTGAACACAGCCCTGCAGGAAGCCCTCAACCCGGGCGAGGCAGCACTGGTGAGAGGGCAGAGCAGTTTTCGGGTGAACGACAAGGTGATGCAGATCAGGAATAACTACGACAAAGAGGTCTTTAACGGCGATATCGGTACCATAGCGCGCATCGATCCGGAAGACCGGGAACTTGTTGTCTCATTTGACGGGAGAAGCATTCCGTACGATTTCCTGGACCTGGATGAGGTTGTTCTCGCCTACGCCATATCGGTACACAAATCACAGGGTTCGGAATACCCGGCCGTAGTGATCCCGGTGATGTCCCAGCATTACATGCTTCTCCAGCGAAACCTGATCTATACCGCCGTGACCCGTGGGAAACACCTTGTTGTTCTGGTCGGGAGCAAGAAGGCCCTGGGGATCGCGATACGGAACGACAAGACCGAGAGGCGTTACACCCGCCTGCGGGAACGACTGAGGGGATAACCGCTGGGTGATTCGAGGGAAATCATCAAACAGAAATGGAGCGCATCATGAGAATCCGGCCGTTTGAATACCATGCCGCGGTCAACCTGGAAGACGCTCTGTCACAACTGGAAGAGTATGGGTCTGACGCAAAGGTCCTTGCCGGGGGCACGGACCTCATCTTGGCCATGAAGCACAAGACAATTTTGCCGCCCCGGGTGATTAGTCTAAAAAAGGCGACGGAACTGAACTTTGTACGAGAAGAGAACTCGACGGTGAGGATCGGTTCGCTTGCAACCCATTTTCAACTGTCTCAGAGCGGACTATTGAAGGAACACGCCACCTTGCTTTGTGAAGCGGTTTCCCTGATCGGCTCGTGGCAAATCCGCAGTATCGGAACGATCGGCGGAAATCTCTGCAATGCGTCTCCTGCTGCTGATTCCGCCGCTCCTTTACTGGCCCTGGATGCACGAGTTGTCATCGCCGGCGGGGACGGAGAAAGGGAAATGCCGCTACGCTCCTTTTTTACCGGGCCCGGCGAAACCGCCCTGGCTCCGACCGAGATCCTCAAGGAGATCATTATCGAGAGGCCCGCTTCCGCATCTGCGGGCTGCTACTTGAAGATGATGCGGAAGAAAGCAGTGGATTTGTCCGTCGTGGGGGTCGCCTTTCTGGCCGACGTTGACGAGACAGGCGAAAAGCTGGCCCGGCTTGCTATCGGACTCGGGGGAGTGGCGCCGACCCCGATCAGGGCGCCCGAGGCGGAAGCCATGCTTGCGGGACTTACGCGCAATGAGGTTCTCAAGGCGCTTCCCGACGCTGCCCGGGCCGCTGTTGCGGCGACAAGGCCTATCAGCGATATCCGGGCCTCGGCCGCGTACCGCCGGGCAATGGTGGATGTGTATGTGCAGCGGGCAGGAGAAAGGGTTGTGAACGCCTTATTGAAAACAGGAGGTAATCGAAATTGAAAGTCCCTATAACGGTTGCTGTGAACGGCGAGGAGCACCATCTGGAGGTCAAACCCAACCGGACCCTGGTTGATGTACTCAGGGAGGACCTCGGTCTGACCGGGACCAAGAGAGGCTGCGACGAGGGCAAGTGCGGGTCCTGCACTGTCCTGATGGATGGGCTGCCTGTCGACTCCTGCATGGTCCTTGCGGCACAGGCGGATGGGAGCGACATCCTCACCATCGAGGGAGTGGCGAAGGGGGGGGGACCCCATCCTCTCCAGAAGGCCTTTTCCGAGAAGGGGGCCGTCCAGTGCGGCTACTGCACACCGGGAATGATCCTCACCGCCAAGGCCCTCCTGGATGAAAATCCGGCCCCGAAGGAAGATGAGATACGTTCCGCCGTAGCCGGCAACCTATGCCGCTGCACGGGATACAGCAAAATCATAGAGGCCATAAGATCCTGCACGCCGGAGGATTCCGAATAAGCCTGAAAGAGGCAGGGAGGAAGCCTGATGAGTGATTTGAAGGTCGTAGGAAGATCCTACCCCCAGATAGACGCCATGGAAAAGACCATGGGGAAGACCCGGTTTGTCTCTGACCTGGTTCTGCCGAACATGCTCCACGGGCGCATTCTGAGGAGCCCCCATCCCCATGCGCGCATAAAGCATATAGATACGTCCCGCGCCGAGACCCTGCCTGGAGTGAAGGCGGTTGCGACCTACGCAGATACGCCCGGAATCAGGTTTGGACCGCGAACCGAGGACTGGACGATTTTTGCCGGAGAGAAAGTGCGGTTTTATGGCGATGAAGTTGCCGCAGTTGCCGCCATAGACGAAGATACCGCTGAAGAGGCCCTGGATCTGATCACGGTTGAATATGAAGAACTCCCTTTCGTCACCGACCCTGTGGAAGCAATGAAGCCCGGAGCGCCCCTGGTCCATGAAGACAAGCCGGGGAACATCGCCGCTGAATTCAAGATCGAGGCGGGGAATGTGGATGAGGCACTCGAGA
>CAZONI010000109.1:0-10267 GCA_964581175.1 uncultured Desulfobacteraceae bacterium | reverse complement strand
CCAAAGGAGGATCCCTTACATTGAACCCGTTTTACAAGAATCTGGCACTCTGGCTGGTTATCAGCCTGATGATGGTCATGTTATTTCAAATCTTCAAACAACCGAGCAAGAGCAATACCTCGGTCAGCTACAGTGATTTCCTCGGTATGGTGGAAAATGGAGGGGTTGTGCAGGTCACCATCCAGGGTGACAATATTTCGGGTATCTCGTCAAACGGTCCTTTCAAAACATACGCGCCGAAAGACCCTGAACTGATCACCCTGTTGCGGAGCAAAGGAGTGAAAATAACGGCAAAGCCGAAGGAGGATTCTTCCTGGTTCCAGGTCTTTCTCTCGTGGGTCCCCATGCTTCTGCTCATCGGGGTGTGGATTTTTTTCATGCGTCAGATGCAGGTGGGAGGCGGAAAGGCCCTCTCATTCGGGAAAAGCAGGGCCCGGCTCATGAGTGAGTCGCAGGAAAAGGTCACCTTTGAAGACGTGGCCGGCATAGAGGAAGCCAAAGAAGAACTGGAAGAGATCGTGGAATTTCTCCGGGATCCCAAAAAATTTACCCGGCTCGGAGGACGAATCCCGAAGGGGGTTCTTCTGATGGGATCGCCCGGCACCGGCAAAACCCTTCTCGCCCGGGCCATAGCAGGGGAAGCCGGAGTGCCCTTTTTCAGCATCAGCGGTTCAGACTTCGTGGAAATGTTCGTGGGCGTGGGTGCCTCCCGCGTGCGCGATCTCTTTGTGCAAGGGAAGAAAAATGCACCCTGCATCATTTTCATCGATGAGATCGACGCGGTGGGCAGACACCGCGGCGCAGGGCTTGGCGGGGGCCATGATGAGCGGGAGCAGACACTCAACCAGCTCCTGGTCGAGATGGACGGGTTTGAGTCCAACGAGGGAGTTATCCTTATCTCGGCAACGAACAGGCCTGATGTCCTCGATCCGGCGCTCCTCAGACCGGGCCGGTTCGATCGGCAGGTGGTGGTGCCCGTTCCGGACCTCAAAGGCCGTGAAGGAATACTGAAGGTGCACCTCAGGAAGAAGCTTGTGAGCGATGATCTTGATGTGATGGTTCTGGCCCGAGGGACCCCGGGATTTACCGGCGCTGATATCGAAAACATGGTGAACGAAGCCGCCCTCATGGCAGCCCGGCGAGGGAAAGACCGGGTCGAGATGGACGATTTCGAGGATGCCAAGGACAAGGTCCTCATGGGCGCTGAGCGGAAGAGTATGATCATCAGCGACGATGAAAAAAGGACCACCGCATACCACGAGTCAGGGCATACCCTGGTGGCAATGCTGCTTCCCGGCACGGACCCCATCCACAAGGTCACCATTATCCCAAGGGGCCGGGCCCTGGGCCTGACCCAGCAGCTTCCGCTGGATGAGAAACACACCTATCCAAAAGAATATCTGCTGAACAACATAGCAATCTTCATGGGGGGCCGGGCCGCCGAGGAGATTGTGCTTAAGATTCAGACCACCGGGGCCGGGAACGACATTGAAAGGGCCTCTGAACTGGCCCGGAAGATGGTTTGTGATTATGGGATGAGTGAAAAGCTGGGGCCGCTCACCTTTGGAAAGAAAGAGGAGCAGATCTTTCTGGGCAGGGAGATTGCGCAGCATCGCGATTACAGCGAGGAGACGGCCCAGAAAATTGATGAGGAAGTCCTGAGTATTGTCAATACCGCGTATGAAAAGACCAGCAACCTGATCAAGAATAACCTGGAAACACTCCATGACATGGCCAAAGCCCTGCTCGAAAAAGAAACGCTGACAGCGAAAGATATTGACGAAATCATGCGGATCCGGAAACAGAAAGAACAGGAACAGCCGGCATCCCCTGAGGCGGTCTAGGAAGAGTGAGCAATGGCTGTTTCACTTGAGTGGGGGCCATACTTCCTTGATCTGGAGAGGAAGACTCATGTCATGGGCGTGCTCAATGTAACGCCCGATTCCTTTTCCGATGGGGGGCTCTTCCTGGAGGCCGAAAATGCCGTAGAACACGGCATCGCCATGGCAGAAGAAGGGGCGGACTTTATCGATATCGGCGGAGAATCCACCCGTCCGTTTTCCAATCCCATATCCACCAGTGAAGAGATCGACCGGGTCGTTCCGGTCATCGAGACCCTCGCCAGAGAAGTCAAAGTGCCCATCAGCATCGATACCCGGAAAGGGGTCGTGGCAAGGGAGGCCTTGAAAGCAGGAGCCTCTATTGTCAACGATATCAGTGCCCTTCGTTTTGATCCTGCACTGGCATCTGTGGCTGCTGAGTCGGGAGCGCCCATCATATTGATGCACATGAAAGGCATGCCCGAAAACATGCAGAAGAACCCCGTCTATGATGATCTTATCGGAGAAATCAGGGGTTTCCTGGAAGATGCTGTACAACGGGCAATGAAAGCGGGCATTCGGGAAGATCTGATCCTTATTGACCCTGGGATCGGCTTTGGAAAGACCTTTGACCACAATCTCCGGATCCTCAAGGAATTAACGTCCTTCCTGTCCCTGGGAAAGCCCGTCCTCATCGGCACGTCCAACAAGGGATTTATCGGTGAAATTCTGAATAAGAAGGCGCATGAACGCCTGACCGGAACCATGGCGACCGTGGCAGTTGCAGCCATGAACGGCGCCCATGTGATACGGGTGCATGACGTGAAGGAAGCAGTGGAAACGGTCAAAGTGGTGGATGCAATAAAACGAGGCCGAGTAAAAGAATAGTTATGGCAGGCTCCGGGATCCGGAAGAGGGACCTACGTTTGTGGAAATATGGCGGTCTAATGCCAAATGACAAAGCTCCAATGACAAATGAAATCCAAATGCCTCAATGACAAGTGGTATCCTGCTCAATTGTATGCTGCAGCAAACAACGATAAAGCAGCTCGAAGCGGTGCCGGTTTTTCGTTCATTTGGTCATTTGGTATTGGACATTTATTTGGCATTGGGATTTTGAAATTTGACATTACCTGCGACCACTGAAGAAATTTATTCATAAGTTAGCGTAAATCCTGTTTTGTTTGACCGGCGAGGTGCTTATAATATGCTTTTCTGCATGGATATCGGAAATACCAATATTGTACTGGGCCTCATCAGGGAGGGCGAGATTTTTCAACACTGGCGGGTCAGGACCGAACGGGAAGTGACTTCCGACGAATTCGGAATTCTAGTGCGGAATCTTTTGGATAACAGCGAGATAAGATCCGATGAGATAAAGCACATGATAGTTTCCTGTGTCGTTCCCCCGCTTCTCAACATGGTGGAGGAGTTTGCCGATCGTTATCTCAGGGTGAAGCCGTTGATTGTGGGCCATGAAACCAAAACAGGCATGCCCATCAGGTACGATAACCCCAAAGAGGTGGGCGCCGATCGAATCGTGAACTCGGTAGCAGCCTATGAGAAGTACCGGCAGGCCATGGTCGTCGTGGATTTCGGGACCGCTACCACCTTCGATTTTGTTTCCGGACAGGGAGAGTACCTGGGGGGTGCAATTGCTCCCGGTGTATGGATTTCCTCTGAAGCACTTTTCCAGAAGGCGTCGAAACTCCCCCGGATAGAGATATTTGCCCGGCCCAAGGGAGTTATCGCCAAGGACACCATCAGCAGCATGAATGTGGGGATTGTCTACGGGTATGCCGGACTGGTGGACGGCATCGTGAAACGTATGAAGAAGGAGAGCAACGAGGAGGTAGTTGTCATTGCCACCGGTGGGCTGGCGCCTCTCATTTGCGACGTCTCGGAGACCATCGACCACGTGGAAGAGCTGCTGACCCTCGAAGGACTGAAGATCATCTATGACAGAAATCGATAACGCCTCATACCCATCGATCGTCAAACCGGCCCGGCTCAGAAAAGGAGACCTGGTAGGGCTTCTTTCGCCCGCAGGCCCGGTTGAGGAAGCAGAACTACAGGCGGGAATCCGGTTCCTTGAAGAGAGTGGCTGCCGTGTACGGCTGGGGCGCCATGCGCTTGACAGAAGCGGATACCTGGCAGGGGAGGATTCCGCCCGTTTGGATGATCTTCACGCCATGTTCGGAGATCCGGAGGTACGGGCGATATTTTGCACAAGGGGCGGGTACGGCACCATGAGGCTCCTGGACAGGATCAAATATGATCTGATCCGGGAAGACCCGAAAGTTTTTGCCGGATTCAGTGATATAACCGCCCTCTTGTTGTCCCTTTTTGCACGGGCAGGGCTGATCACATTCCACGGCCCCATGGTCCGTCAGGTCAAGGATATCGGTTCCCATCCCTTTGCCGCCCTCCTGGAAACCGTTGGATCTTCAGATCTGCACAGCCTGGAATTTCCGGAAGCGAGAGTACTTGTTCACGGAGAGGCCGAGGGCCGCTTGATAGGCGGCAACCTCTGTCTTATCTCCCATCTCGTTGGGACCTCGTTCCTGCCCTCCTTCGAGGGGAGCATCCTTTTCCTGGAGGACACGGGGGAACCACTCTACCGGATTGATAGGATGCTCACCCAGCTCAGACTCAGCGGGTTTCTGGAGGGTATTTCGGGACTGATCGCGGGCACGTTCAAGGAGTGCGGCGAGCGCACGGCGATTGAAGGGCTGCTCATTGATAGTACGAAGGACCTTCACATTCCCGTGCTGAGCGGCGTTCCCATCGGGCATGGTGCCTCGAACGTATCCCTTCCCATAGGAGTGCGGGCACGGCTCGATGCCGCTTCCCGATCCCTCCGCCTGAAGGAACCCTGTGTCTGCTGAACCGCGTGCCTCGGCGCCCTTCACTGAGAACTGCGGAAAGAATCAACCCGCTATCAGCCCGAGCCGGGAAAATATTGGCGGGATGCGGGAAAGAGGCCGTTTGTCTGGGTGCAGGAAGAGAAACAGAGAGAAAATCCCCCGGGAGATGAAAGAAAATGGATAATCCGTATTATGTAGATGAATCAAAGCCGTGGTTTCACGAGGAAGCGGGCTGGCCCACACAGGTCCCCAAAAACTACGATTTTCCAAAGCAGACCCTGTACGACATGTTCGCCGATGGAGTACGTTCCTATGGCGATTCCCCGGTCATGTGGTTCCTGGACAGCTTCATGACGTACCGTGAGATGGACCGGCATGTCAGCGCCCTTGCGACGGGTCTCCACAAACTGGGATTGCGAAAGGGGGACGTTGTCGCGCTGGTCCTCCCCAATTCGTTCCAGTACGTGATTTCCTACTATGCCTGTGCAAGGCTGGGCCTGATTGTCACAGGGGTCAATCCGACTTACAAGCCCGCAGAGGTGGCCCACCAGTTCGAGGTGACCGGAGTGGAGACGGTCATTGCCCTGGATGCCCTGTACGAGACACTGATCGAGCCCATCGCGTCGGACTATCATCTCGAAAGGGTAATTGTTACCGGTGTTGTGGATCTGGTGAAGTTGTCCACACTGAAGAAATGGCTGGGAAAATTGCTCAAAAAGATACCCACCGGCCCCGTGCCCAGGAATGCCGTCAAATTCCTGGACCTCTTGAAAACACCTCCGGATCCTCCTGAAGTGGAGGTTTCCGCCGATGACCCTGCCACGTACATCATGACAGGAGGCACAACGGGGGAACCCAAGGCAGCAGTCCTCTCCCACTTCAACTGTGTATCCAATGCGATCCAGGGGAACCTTTGGGTGTGGATGGGAGGACATGGCTTCTGCAGCGTGGGGGTATTGCCTCTCTTCCATTCATTTGCCATGACCTGTGTCATGAATATTTCTATAAAATCCGGGATGTGGATGATGCTCTTTCCGAAACCTCCACAAACGGACGAGCTTCTGAAGACCATATGCTCTATCGGCCCGGACCGCAAGACATTCTATTGTGGGGCGGAAGTGCTTTTCCAGAGGATCGCTGAATTCCCCGACATAGGAAAATATGACATCGCAGGAAAGATCAGGGCGTGCATATCGGGCGCCGGTCCGCTCCACGCGCCGGTCAAGGAAAGGTTTGAAAAGGTCAGCGGTGCTGTCCTGGTGGAGGGGTACGGACTTACCGAGGCGGCTCCTATCGTATGTGCCGGCCCACTCACTGATTTTCATACCACTGGAACCATCGGGCTTCCGTTTCCCGGAACCGAATGGAAGATCATGGATATGGAAACAGGCACGAAGGAATTGCCGCCGGGTGAAAATGGTGAGATGGTTGTGGCCGGGCCCCAGGTCATGGTGGGATACCTGAACAAGCCCCAGGAGACCGCGGAGACCATCCGGGAATGGGATGGGAAGAGATGGCTGTACACCGGAGATATCGGATACATGGATGAACACGGCCGGGTGATTATCAGTGACCGGAAAAAACAGCTTATCAAGGTACGCGGTTATTCGGTCTTCCCGAAGGAGGTGGAAGAGCTGGTGGGCAGGCATGAAGGTGTTCTGGAGGTCGCTGCTTCCGGGCTGCCCGACAAGGAAATGGGAGAAATCATCAAGGTCTGGGTAGTGCTCAAGAAAGATTGGGATGGAAAGATAAGCGAAGAAGAGTTGCGGACGTGGTGCAAGGAAAATATGACCCACTACAAGGTACCGCAACTGATTGAGTTCAGGAATGAGCTACCCAAGACGCTGGTAGGGAAAGTTATGAGAAGACAGCTGATGGAGGCGGATCCGGTGTACGTGGCTCACCATTGGTGAGAGTGAGGAATGGAAAGGGACGGATGATGGATGCTCAGGAAGCCATTATGGGTTTTTCCCAGGCTGAAAAGATCAAATCAGGCCTTATATGGACATCGCAGGTCCTCCAATTGATAGATGGATGGGCCGGCGGAGAGAGGGCGGCCGGGGTCAAGACGGCAGGAGCGCTCGTGGGTATGGTAAGCCATGAGATTATGCTGGTGCGGAACATGTCGGATGATCCGGCTTGGAAAGAGATCCAGAAAGATCTGGACAAGGCCGGAGTGATGATCGACTCGGGGATACCGTCTGAGGCCATTACCCACCTGACGCGGGCACTGAGCAAGAGCACGGACGTGGCCGGCCGGGCCATGACCTACCTCAAAGATAAGGGACTCCTTTGAGGGAGAGGACGCACGCACAGTGGAAGAATCTGCAGTAAGAGAATTGCTGGATGATGTTAGAGACGGGAAGGTCCCTGTTGATGAAGCACTGAAGATGCTGAAGGGACTTCCCTACGAAGATATAGGATTCGCCTGCATAGATCACCACCGGGGACTGAGAAAAGGGCTTTCCGAGGTTGTTTACGGGGAAGGGAAAAGGGCTGAAGACATTATCGCTATCATGGAAAAGATGGACGCCCACGGTGAAAATATCCTCGTTACCCGGCTGGATGATTCCAAGGCCGAAAAGATCAAGGAAAGATTCCCGGAAAGTGTGTTCCATCCCGCCGCAAGGACTCTTACACTTGAGCACCGCCGAAAGTCCCCTCAAGGAAAAGGAACGATTCTGGTGATCAGCGCGGGAACCTCTGATATCCCGGTTGCCGAGGAGGCAGCCGTCACCGCCAGGTTCATGGGAAACCAGGTGGAAACCATCTATGATGTCGGGGTGTCAGGCGTTCACCGGGTGTTACGTCATCGGGAAAGGATGCAGGAGGCCTCCGTCATCATAGTGGTCGCGGGCATGGAGGGGGCGTTGCCCAGCGTGGTGGGCGGATTGGTTGATTGCCCGGTCATAGCCGTGCCCACGAGCGTGGGGTATGGAGCGAGCTTCCAGGGGATTACGGCGCTTCTCGGGATGCTGAACAGTTGTGCCGCAGGTGTCACCGTGGTCAATATTGATAATGGTTTTGGCGCGGGATATGCGGCCGGCATCATGAATCGCACATAGCACCCATCCTTCTTCCCTCCGTCCTCCCTCTTTTTGAATCGCCCACGGTCCGTGCTGGAAAAGGGGCCCGGGGATTTTTTTGCAGGCACGAAACCTTTTCTTTGCTCAGCCTATGCATTTCTCCTAGGCCAGGGCGTGCTGCTCAGGGAGGGAGCCTTTTCTGGAGTGACTGGTGAGAGGGCGCCGTCTTTTCGTGACTTATCAGTGGGGGAACCCGCAGCTCGACGAAGTCGAGAATGCGGAGGGGGTAGCTATCCCACGCTGATAAGTCACTGAAAAGACCAGCCCGGAGCCTCGGAACGGAAGAAATGGCCTCCTCCCTGAGACCCCCCGGCCGCCTTGCTGAGCACCTGTCGGCACCGCGAGAGTGATGCTCCGTCGTGCTCGCAAAAAGATCGCTGTGGCCCTTCACCACGTCGCTTCAAAGAACCTGCTTGTGGGAATTTGCCGGCCTGCGGCGGATCTCGATGACGCGTTTCTTGAGTTGCTGAAATGCCATTTTCTGGTCCGGACTCCAGCAGGGCAGCAGGGTGTTGTTGTGGTAGAGGGGTTCGGCTTCCAGGTCATAGGAAGACGATTGGAGGGCCTCCTCCCAGAGATCTGAATGGGGTATTGGAGAGTACTCAGCCAGGTAGGGCGTCGCGCCGGCCCCGGCGACAAGGTCGATGGTCTCGGCTACCGAATCCACTGTCTGGCCGGGCAGACCGGCAAGGAGATAGGCCCCGATATCCTCTCGGGTAAATCCCGCTTTGCGGAGATTGGTCACCGCGCGCTCAAAATCCCCGACAGAAACCTTGTTGTCAAGACGCCGGTGGAGGGCAGGATCGGCGGTTTCGTACCCAAGCCGAATGGTCCGAAAACCGGTTTGTTTCAGGAGCTGAGCCATATCCTTGGTGATTTCCCGGACGTGGAGGGCGTTTGGGGTGTGAAATCTGACGGAGAGATGCTTTTTCAGGACCTCCTCCAGAACGATCCTGATGTGCGTGCTCGCGGATATGAGCAGTGCATCATCATAGAAGGCGAAATCCCTGATCCCGAATTTCCCGTGCCAATAGACTATCTCTTCGAAGACTTCATGCGGATCCCGGCGGGTGAGCACAGGGTTCAGGAAATGACTGACGCAGTATTTGCACCGGAACGGACAGCCTGAGGACGTCATCAGGCATATATAGTCATTGGAGCTCAGAAGATCAAAGGCCGGATAGGGAAGGGGAAAGGATTTGACAGGTTCTTTCGGGGAATGGACGCCGGAAGATTCCAGTGCTGCAAGAATGGAAACGGGGGCGATTTCCGTGATGACTGAGGAGGCGCCGGAATGAAGTGCGGCGTGGTTTTGGCAGAGACGCGCGTAAATTCCCCCCAGCAGAATGGGGACGTCCGGATGGATCTCCCGGATGATTTGAATGGCCTCGATCACGCCGGGATACCAGTAAGTCATGAGGGAAGTCACCAGGAATGCAGCCGGCTTTTCGATCTGTGACACCTCCCCGGCAAAAAGAGCACGGGGGATTCCATAGCGGCTGTATGGTCGATCAATGTCCTTGAGCTGTGGCGGCTTTGAGACCTCTTCCCGAAGGAATTTCCCCGTACCGAACCTTCTCCTCACAGGGGATTTGAGATGGGAGGCGTCTTGGAACCCGGAGCAGTGGATATCCGTGCAGTCGATCAACATGGCGTCAAAGCCGCATTCCCTCAGGTACCCGGCAAGATAGAGGAGCCCCAGGGGCTTGGACCAGAGGTCGTACGCCGCAAAATCGTATATCCAGGGGTTGATGAAGACCAGTGTTGGAGGTTTTTTCAAGTCAGTTTTCCATCATTCCAGCGAGGGAGAAGCCGGTTGCGCAGGAAGAGTTTCGGCATTGGGGCCAATTTGGTTTTCACTTGACATTTGAGCTTTGACATTTGTTCATTCCGGTTTATTCGGACAAGAGGTTTTGAAATGCGGGCTGTCATACAGAGGGTAAAAGAGGCCAGGGTCGAAGTCAAGGGAAGAACCGTAGGCGCCATCGGATCGGGACTGCTGGTCCTTCTCGGGGTGGGAAAGGATGATACTGAAAAGGACTGCGACTATCTCGCCGGAAAAGTGACACACCTGAGGATTTTCTCCGACGACAGGGGCCTCATGAACAGATCTCTGATCGAAGCAGGGGGAGCGGTGCTCGTGGTATCACAATTCACCCTGTGGGGAGATTCCCGGAAGGGCCGGAGACCCTCTTTTGTCCGGGCGGCCGAACCGGATACGGCAAGAACACTCTACGAGCACTTTGTTTCCCTGCTTCGCCGGAACGGGCTTTCCGTGGCTACCGGGATTTTTCAGGAGATGATGGATGTGCACCTCATAAATGAAGGCCCCGTGACCCTCATCCTGGACAGCGAAAAGATCCCGTAGAAGTACCTAAACCCTCCACCTCTGGTGTAGGAACCGGGTAGATCCCACCGATCGGAGGCCCGGATCGGGCGTGCTGCTCAGGGAGGAAGCCTTTTCTGGAGTGACTGGTGAGAGGGCGCCGTCTTT
>CAZONI010000108.1:0-10643 GCA_964581175.1 uncultured Desulfobacteraceae bacterium | reverse complement strand
GAAGCCCGCTCCTCACATCCTAACGCCGCTGAAGGCGCTGCTTCCTAGCTTCCCAGCCTCTCCCTCCTTCAGCGGAAGAAAGTCTTGGGCCGTCACGGAGCACCTTGTCATTCCGGCGAAAGCCGGAATCCAGTGATTACGCTGCTTTGAATTTCTGGATGTCCCCGTATCAAGTACGGGGCAGGCTTATCAACTCCGGCATGACGACCGTTGTTCAGGTTGGCATTGGACATTGATTTGGCATTGGGATTTTGACATTTGGATTTAATGGCGGTTCTGAATATCAGGAGACAGTAATGTCCCGGTAGTTAGAAAATATGCTCAGGGCGTCATTCGCTATGCGGAAGTTAGAGCCTTAGCTCGCTGTCTTCTACGGCGGCTTCGATCCCTAATCGCGCTCCGGTCCCGGACACATACTTTTCGCAGGCCTTCTTGATGGCTGTGACTTCGGGATCTTTTCTGGTGGGATCATGGTGGAAAAGGACAAGCCGACCGACCGACGCCTTGATCGCCAGGTCCACGGCGGAGAGAAAATCTGAATGACCCCATCCTCTCCGGTCCCCGATTTCTTCGGGTGTATACTGCGCATCATGAATCAGGACATCAGCGCCTTCGCAGAAACGTACGCATCGCTTTTCGTGGGTGCCTTTGCTGTCCTTCCAGAGCAGTTCGTTGTCGGTAATGAAGACGACCGTGGTGTCCCCTTCCCGGAACCGGTAGCCGAATCCGCCCTGCGGATGGCGGGTAGGGACCGTATCGACGGTAGCGCCGTCCAGCTGCAGCGGCTTCCGCTGGATCTCGTCGCGGTAGTCAATTGTTGCCTTGAGATCGTCGAACCGGACCGGAAAAAAGCCGTCCCCCATCTTATTATCAAATGTGTACCGGAGGCCCTTCATGCAGGTGGGATACCCGTCTATGACAATCTTTGTAGCTGGATCGAAAATGGGTGCAAAAAAAGGAAATCCGAGAACGTGGTCCCAGTGGATGTGGGTGATGAGGAGGTGAATGTCTACCGGGGTGCCGGAAGCCTGGAATTGTTCACCGAGCCTTCGAATACCGGTCCCTGCATCCACAATAATTTTCCTGCCGCTTTGCAAGCTCACTTCCAGACAAGTGGTGTTTCCCCCGTAGAAGGTAGTGCCTTTTCCCGGGACAGCGATCGACCCCCTGGTTCCCCAAAACTTGATTTTCATACGCGGCGTTCCATCCGATAATGTCCGGCGAGGATAAGGTTGAAGATGTGTTAATGTACGGAATCCGGAAAACCGTGTCAATTTAAAAATTAGACATCTCGCATTCTTGGAGGAGATTCCGGGCTTTTCTTTGCAGATCCGATGCAAATTGATCATCCTCCCTGATGCCCTGTTCCGCCCGGTCAAGCGTGTCATAGAAAAGATCCCACGCTCGCCTTTCCTTCTCGAATCGATCCTTGAACGGATTCCCCTGTTTTGTACACGCATGGGCGACCTCTCCGATGCGCTGCATCCCCATTCTTGCCAGCCTGACCGCTTCCCTGTTCTCTTCCGCCTGAAAAGACGCGGCCACGTCCAGGGCAAACCGCAGGTACGTGATGGTCACGGGCAGGTGCGAGATAAAGCAACCGGTGAACGGGTCCACCTCCTTTTTGATGGATTTCATATCCTGCCCCAACACCCGGGTATAGGCAGAAAACGTGAGGATCCGCACATAATCTCCCACCCTTTTCCCTGTTGCAGCGGCTTGAATGGCCTCTTCCGCAAACACTTCCTTGTCGTGGCGCATGATAAGGCCGCCCTTGTGCAGGGATCGGAGCGCCTTCCCTTCATTGGAACCCAACATGGAGAGCAGATAGGCCTGGTCTTCTGCGCGGCCCACAAAACCCGGGGCAAAGGGGCGGTATTTTCTCAGGCGGTCGATCAGGATTCCCGTGGTTCCCCCGGTTACGTGAACGCGCTGGATCACCCTGGGAAGCCCGTCCGAGGGCGACGAACCGTATCGGGTCATCATTTCCGCTTCAGTTGAAACGGCCTGGGGCAGCCTGCTGAAAAAGACCCAGTCACTCCCCGAGATGTTCCCGGAAGGAAACCGCACGTCAGGGGTGAAAAGGGAAGTTTCGGCGTCTTCCTGGTTTACCAGTGCGCCGGCGATCATGCCGAGATCCACGCTCCGTCCCTGAACATCCCTTCCTTCTGCCCCCCACAAGGGTGTCCTGAAATGGTCGAGAGCAGAAAAACCGGTCTCCAGCACCAGCTGCTCTTGGGGGAATACCTGGTCGAGATCGATCTTGAAGGTGCCCCTCACACCAGGATCGGCAAACACCTGCCAGAAGGCGGCAAGGGCCTTGAGGAAGCTGTAATGTCTTCCGTATTCGCCGTCCACCCCGATGATCTCATGCAGCAGCCCTGCGTCGGGTGCGCCCAGCCAGTGTCTCGCCGCCGAAACAAGGACCTGCTCCACCATACGTTTCGTGTCGGCTTCTGTGAAGGCGAAGATCTGCAGGTGTTCCAGGCTTCCCTCGTTCCGGAGCAACTCCCGAAGGTACTGCCCTGCGATTTCCCGAAGTCCTTTGTGCGTGACGGAAACAGAGAGAGCACAACGCAATTTCAGGCGGCTGTCGACCGTGTTCCGGGCCTTTTCAAAGGCAATCGCTCTGTTCAATTCCCGGAGTCCATAGACGATCTCGTTCTTGAGGACAGGGGTCCCGATCTGGACAGGATGATCATACCAGAACCGCTGGGGCTCCCCTTTCGCCCGTTCAACTCCATCCTTCACTGTCGTTGAAAACGGGAGGATCTTTGCGTCCAGGTGATCCGGAGGGATGGTCAGCAATGCGTTTGCCGTGAAGAGGAGCTCTCTCAGGGGCTGCTGAATAGGGTGAGGGTTGAGCCGGTCAATTGAAACAGTGCGTCTCTCTCTGAGCGCCCGGATGTGCTCCTCTTTCTCTTCCAGGAGACCAACTCCTTCAGGGAAGAAGACGCTCCAGAATTTCTCGCGCGTCACTTCCGGTTGATCGTCGTACGCAGGATCTCGAAGCCACTCGTACAGCCTTGTCACTTTTTCTGCGAAATCCCTCTCCCGTGCACACTGATCCAGAAATTCCCCTGTGACCAGTCTTCGCCCCAGTTCGTAAAAGCGTGCAGCCTGTTCCCATTTCTTTGATCCGCATTTTTCCGACAGATAGTTTTGGGCTGTGTCAAACTGCGGGTGAGAGGGGCCGCAGAGTGCGATCAGGAAGGCCGCGTTGAGGTTCCGGAATGAGGCATCAGCGGTGTCTTTTCCGGGCGCAAACTGGAGACCCGCATGAATGCCCGTGAGGGGATCTTTTCCTCCGTCCGGATCACAAAGGGCCTTGAGAATAGTATGAAATTTCGTGATCATCTGCTTTGCCCGCGCCTTGCGATGAAATATCGTTTCGGGTGAGAATGGCAAACTATATCTGAAGCCTGCCGGGAAGACAAGAGCCTCGCCGACAATACAAAACCGGGGCATTTGGTACCATCTGAGCAAAAGTGTCCGGTTGTCTAATTTAAATTAAATATATCGGATAGTTAACTGCTAGATTGCATGTTATAAGGGGCAAAATGACGCATTACATGGCCTCGTCTGCTTTGCTTTTCTACCCGCTATGTGATTGATATCACAAGCCGAACCGTGCCTTCGTGAAAAAGGGCACGAAGTTTGCTGTTGTATATGAGCCCAGGGCCGGAGAGCTCCGCTTTAATATGCGCACGAGTTGATTTGCTCTATGAGCGTGGATGAATCCATATCAAATGCCAAAGCTCTCCAATGTCAAATGACAAAATCCAAATGCCCAATGAATTCCAAAGTTCAAATGTCCAATGCAAAACGTTTGTCCCTATCAGGGCCGTTCTTCCCGGCGATTTGATCCATGCTTTTTCGCCCTTTTGGCATTTGGCATTTGACATTGATTTGACATTTGGGCTTTGACATTTGTCGTTAGTAGGGCAGTCAATTATTCTTGCTAACACTGAAACATGCAGTGTATCTTTAATGAACATCCTATGAAGAGGCTCTCATGGATACTGAAAAGGCCGTCATAATCGCAGAACCGTCTGAGACGCTCATGACGGGGCTCCGGCCGTTTCTGGATGACAACGATCTGAGAGTCATTCATGTGCGAACCCAGAAAGAGGCACTCCTCACCCTGCAGAACCAGAGGGTGCACGCCATGGTACTGGACGCTGATCTCCTGGAGGAGGATTGCGAATTCATTTCCATTATCAAAGGAATGCAGGGGAACCTTCCCGTTATCGTTTGCGCAGAGGTGAATACGCCGGAATTTGAAACCAGGGTCAGGCAGAAGCGGATCTTTTACTACCACATAAAATCTTTCGGGAATGAGGATCTTGAAATGGCTCTCTCCAACGCGATCCTCAAGGTATCCCACGATCTTGGAGGACCACCGTATGGCCATAGATGACAAGATAAAGTCTGGAGAATTCGTTGTGCTGGGTGAATTCGAGCCGCCGAAGGGAGCTGATTTCTCACACCTGCTCGCCAACGCGAACCGGGTGAAGGGCCGTGTCGATGCGTTCGTCATTCCTGAAATGGCCAACGCCGTGATGAAGGCAAGCTCACTGGGAGGCTGCTGCTACCTCCACAGCCACGGCTTTGAAACGATCCTGCAGGTCTCGTGCCGTGACCGGAACAGGCTTGCACTCCAGGCCGACATTCTTGCAGCAGCAGGCATCGGCGTCTCTTCCATCATGGCTGTGCCTGGAGAGGAAATCAGGTACGGCGACCATCACCAGGCAAGGGCCGTGTACGACGTGGACCTCATGGGCCTGCTTGAAGGGGTCGCCCGGCTCCAGCAGGGAAAGGATATGGCAGGGATCGAGCTCCAGGGGAGCCCACATTTCTTCGTGGGAACCACGTTCAACGCCGGCGCCACCGGTGGTGCAATGGGCATTGAGGTGGAAGAATTGCAGAAGAGAGTCGACCTGGGCGTCCAGTTCGTGATTACGACGCCGGTTTTTGATGTCAAGGGTTTTGAGCATACCCTCGGGCACATAGAAAGCTTCGGCGCGGCGGTTATTCCCACCGTACTGCTCCTGAAATCGGCAGGGATGGCCAGATACATCGACCGGAACATCAGTCACATTTCCATCCCGCCCGACACTATTCGGTCCATCCAGGAGGCGCCGGACAAGGTTCGGAGGTGTATGCAGATTGCGGGGGAACTGATCGGCCAATTAAGGGAATTGAATGTTGCGGGCGTCCTTGTCTCGACAATCGGGTGGGAAGACAAGCTCCCGCAGATCCTGGATGCCGCCAAAATGTAATGACTTTGGAGTGACCAATGACAAAACCCCAATGACACGGGAGACTTTCACTAGTCATTCCGGCGGAAGCCGGAATCCAGAAACTGCCAAAAGGGGTTCTTATGAACGGACAGCCGGCAGTTTATATTCTGGCGAGCAAGAAAAACGGGACACTATACGTCGGGGTAACTTCGGACCTCATAAGAAGGGTATGGGAGCACAAGAACAACATGGTGGCGGGTTTTACTAAACGCTATGATGTTCACCAACTCGTCTGGTACGAAATACACGAGAATATGCAAACCGCTATCGAGCGAGAGAAACGAATAAAAGAATGGAAGCGAAAATGGAAGCTGGAACTGATCGAAAAGAGAAATCCGAACTGGGAGGATTTGTTCGATAGGATTGTTTGACTGGATTCCGGCTTCCGCCGGAATGACAACTACAAATGAAAGGAAATCAAGACATGTCTCAAAATTCCTCGAACAAGATGTCGGGTTCCGTCATGGTGGTCGGCGGCGGCATCGCCGGAATGCAGTCGGCGCTGGACCTTGCCAACTCCGGCTACTATGTGTACCTGGTAGAAAAATCATCAGCCATTGGCGGGCTCATGTCCCAGTTGGACAAGACGTTTCCCACCAATGACTGTGCCATGTGAGTGATCTCGCCCAAACTGGTCGAGGTCGGCCGGCATCTCAATATCGAGCTTCTCACAAATACGGAACTCACGGACCTTCACGGCGACGTGGGGGATTTCAGGGCACATGTGGCCCAGCAGCCGCGGTACGTGGACCTCAGCAAATGCACCAGCTGCGGCGAATGTGCCAAAGCCTGCCCGATTGAGCTGGAAGATGAATACAACGAGGGACTGTCCACACGCAAGGCCGCCTATAAGCTGTACCCGCAGGCCATCCCCGGCGCTTTTGCCATCAACAAGCGGGGAACGGCGCCCTGCAAGGCCACCTGTCCAGCCCACGTGAGCATCCAGGGATACATTGCGCTGATCAGGCAGGAGAAGTACCGGGAGGCCCTGGAGCTTTTCAAGGAAGCCCACCCCTTCCCTTCCGTGTGCGGCAGGGTGTGTCATCACCCCTGTGAAGAGATATGCACCCGGAAAGACGTGGAAGATCCCTTGGCAATCCAGTACCTGCACCGGTTCCTGGGCGACCTGGATCTCGCGAGCAAAGCCCCGTATACCCCGGAGCCCGAAGAGGAAAAGGGAGAAAAAATAGCCGTGGTGGGGGCCGGCCCGGCCGGACTTTCCGCGGCATATTTCCTCGCATGGAAAGGATACCAGGTCACGGTATTTGAAAAACTGCCCGTCGCGGGCGGCATGATGGCCGTGGGCATCCCCTCGTACCGGCTGCCCAGGGATACCCTGGCCGCGGAGATCAAAATTATCCAGGACATGGGCGTAGAAATCCGGACCGGCGTCACTTTCGGAGAGGATGTAACCCTCACCGGGCTTCAGGAGGAGGGGTACAAATCCGTCTTCCTGGCAACCGGGCTCCATCTGAGCCGGGGCCTGGACGTTGAAGGAGAAGATCTCCCCGGCGTGCTCAAGGGCGTGGATTTTCTCCGTGAAACGGCGCTGGAAAAACCGGTCTCGGTGAAGGGGAAAACCCTTGTCATCGGCGGCGGCAATGTTGCCGTAGACGTGGCCATGACCGCCCTTCGAAAGGGCGCCGAAGAGGTCACGCTGGTGTGTCTTGAAAAACGCGAGGAAATGCCCGCGTGGGACTATGAAATCAAAGAGGCGGAGGAGGAAGGTGTCAAGATCGTCAACAGCCTGGGGCCGAGAAAATTCCTCGGGGCGAATGGAAAACTGAAGGGCATTGAGTTCAAGCGCTGCACCGCGGTATTTGACGAAAAAGGGGCATTCAACCCCCAGTATGACGAAAAGGACCTCACGTCCATGGAGGCGGATACGATTATCGTCGCCATCGGCCAGGCAGCCGACCTCTCTTTCACCAAGTCCGAAGGCGTCCCGGTTACGCCGAGAGGCGGGCTCGAGGCCGACCCGGTCACCCTCGAGACATCCGTCGAAGGCGTGTTCGCAGGCGGTGACGTGCTTTACGGCCCCAAGAGCGTGGTTGAAGCGGTTGCCTGCGGAAAAGAGGCCGCGATCAGCATTGATCGGTACGTGAACGGGCTTGACCTCCGGGAAGGAAGGGAAAAGGAATGGGCGTACGAAAAACCCGACCTGGGAGAAGAGCCCTACATGCAGAGGACCCCCGTAAAGATGCGGCCCCCGACAGAGAGAAAGGGGAACTTTGAAGAGATTGTCGCCGCGTTCACCGAGGAGGAAGCCAGGACCGAGTCCGAGCGGTGCCTCAGGTGCGGTATCTGCTCGGAATGTTACCAGTGTGTGAAGGCATGCCTTGCGGGCGCCATAGACCATGAGCAGCGCGTGGTGGAACGAGATATCCGCGTGGGCTCCGTGATCCTCTGCCCCGGGAGCGCCCCTTTTGATCCTGCCCCCTATGAGGCCCTCTATCCCTACCAGGAGCACACCAACGTGCTGACCAGTGTGGAATTCGAAAGGATCCTGAGCGCTACCGGCCCGACACTCGGACACCTCAAGAGACCGTCGGATGACAAGGAACCGAAGAAAATCGCATGGCTCCAGTGCGTGGGATCGAGAGACCTCGCCCATTGCGGGAACGGGTACTGCTCTGCGGTCTGCTGCATGTACGCCCTCAAAGACGCCATGATGGCCAAGGATCATTCCGAGGGGCCCCTTGACGCGGCGATCTTTTACATGGATATGCGGACCTTTGGAAAGGACTATGAGAAATACATGAACAGGGCCCGTGATGAGGCGGGGGTGCGGCTCGTCAGGTCCCGCGTACACACCGTCTACCCCGTTCAAGGGAGTGACGACCTGGTCATCAAATACTCAGACGAATCCGGCATCATCCAGGAAGAGGTCTTTGATATGGTGGTTCTGTCCGTGGGTCTCCAGGTAACATCCGAGACCGTTGAGCTGGCGAACAGGATCGGTATCGACCTTAATCAATACCACTTCGCAGCGACCGATCCTTTCAGTCCGGTCGCCACGTCCCGCGAAGGGGTTTACGCATGCGGCACCTTCGAGGGGCCAAAGGATATTCCCAGTTCGGTTGTGGAAGCCAGCGCTGCAGCCTGCGCCGCGGGCGTGGCGCTGAGTGAAGCACGAGGAACGGATACCCAGACGCTCGAACTCCCTGCAGAAGTGGATGTGACAGGGCAGGACTTGAAGATAGGGGTGTTTGTCTGCAACTGCGGCATCAACATAGGAGGAGTGGTGGACGTCCCGAGCGTCGTGGAATACGCCCGGTCACTCCCCCATGTCGCCTTTGCCGATGAAAACCTGTTTACCTGTTCACAGGACACCCAGGAAAAAATGAAGGAGATTATCAAGGAGCATGGACTGAACAGGGTCGTGGTAGCGTCCTGTTCTCCGCGAACACATGAGCCGTTGTTCCAGGAGACCCTTCAGGGCTGCGGGTTGAATAAGTACCTCTTCGAGATGGCAAACATCAGGGATCAGAATTCATGGGTTCACGGCAATAATCACGAGGGCGCCACCGTCAAGGCCAAAGACCTGGTCAGGATGGCCGTGGCCAGGGCCGCTCTTCTGGAGCCCTTGCAGGAAAAGAAGATTCCCGTAAACCACCGCGCCCTCATTGTCGGAGGCGGGGTAGCCGGCATGAATGCCGCCCTTGCCATGGCGAATCAGGGTTTTGAGACGGTCATCGTGGAAAAAGAGGCCCAGCTGGGAGGCCTTTCCAGGAAACTCAACACCACTATTGAGGGGGCTGATATTCAGACCTACCTGGACGGTCTCGTGGATCAGGTCCAGAACCATGAAAAGATCCAGGTCCTGACCAATTCCCTCATCGTCAATTTCGGCGGCTTCAAAGGGAACTACACCACAGAGGTCATCGTGGGCCCCGGCATGTACGAACGGAAGATAGACCACGGCGTGGTGATTATCGCGACCGGCGCGGTTGAATACACCCCGCATGAATTCCTCTACGGCGAAGACGAACGGGTCGTCACCCAGATCGAACTGGACAAGGTGCTGAAAGAAAAGGGGGCCGACGACCTGAAGCAGGTTGTGATGATCCAATGCGTGGGATCCAGAAATGAAGAAAACCCCAATTGCTCCCGCATCTGCTGCCAGAGCGCGGTGAAGAATGCGCTCCACATCAAGGGGCTCAATCCTGATACCGATGTGTACGTGCTCTACCGGGACATCAGGACATACGGCCTCCTCGAAGACTACTACCGGGAAGCCCGTGAGAAAGGGGTGATGTTCTTCCGTTTCGCCAAGGAGAAACCACCCGTCGTGGAAAGCGCCGACGGGAAGCTCTGGGTTACGTTCAAGGATCACGTGCTCGACCGGGAACTCAAGGTTGAGACGGACCTCCTGGCGCTCAGCGCCGGAATGGCCGCGCAGGACACCGAGGAACTGGCAAATATCCTGAAGGTGCCGCGCAATCCGGAGGGTTATTTTCTCGAAGCACACGTCAAACTGCGCCCCGTCGACATGGCCGCCGAAGGGCTCTTTGTCTGCGGCACGGCCCACAGCCCGAAACTGGTCAGCGAAACTATTGCCCAGTCCCTGGCCGCCGCCTCCCGCGCCACGACCTTCCTGTCGCAACCGGAAATCCTGCTCTCTGCCGTTACCGCGAGGGTAAACCCGGATCTCTGTGCTGCGTGTCTCATCTGCGTCAGGTCGTGCCCCTTTGGCGTGCCCCGCATCAATGAGGCAGGGGTGAGTGAAATCGATGAGGCCATGTGCCATGGGTGTGGTATCTGCACGGCGGAGTGCCCGGCCAAGGCCATCGAGCTCAACTGGTACGAGGAAGAACAGATCTTGAGTAAGGTGGACGCGCTGTTGGAAGGGGTGTTATGAGAGGCTTAGGGCGTAGGGCATAAGGCGTAAGGGCGAGGCTAAAGGACAAAGGATAAAGGATAAAGAAGGGAAAGGAAGCGAGGAGCGAGCTTCGCCCGTACAGAGAAATGACAAATGTCAAAATCCAAATGTCAAATCAATGTCCAATGTCAAATGCCAAAACAAGTGAAAAGGCCAAGCGGCTGGTCGGAGCGAAGCGGAGATCCCGCTGGAATCGGGAAAAGCTTGGCAGCTGATAGGTCATAGGAGATAGGACAAAGGATAAAGGCTGGGAAGCTTGGCAGCTGGACGGCAATTACATACGTGTTCACGCGAAGCGTTGACTCTTTTTCCTCTGCCGTCGTCGGCAGAGGAAAGGTCTGTGTCTGTCTGTGCGAGTCTGCGGCTAAATATAGTAGGAGGAAGGATTAAAATGACGGAATTTAAACCGGTTATTCTGGCGTTCTGCTGTAATTTCTGAGGATACACCGCAGCGGACC
>CAZONI010000107.1:9195-10792 GCA_964581175.1 uncultured Desulfobacteraceae bacterium | reverse complement strand
TTTCCGGGAATGAGAAAAAATGTGATTAATTATCCATTAGTTACAAATGGTTTTTCGCGAGAAGAAAGATGAGAACCGGAATAAGGGCCGGAAAGTGCGGGAAATCATCTGCCAGATTGTGGTAAGTAATTACACTATCTTTATTTGCGGGAGGTGAGTACCATGCCCGATGATGCCAGCGCAAGCGACACGAGCGCGACCCAGTTCAGGCTCTCTCCGGGAAGAATCGCAGCTGAAAGAAATGTGCCGCTCACCGGAATGAGAAAACGGTAGACGGCCATGCTGGTGAGCTGGTTGTATTTTACCAGGACGTACCAGAGCGAAAAGGCGGCCGCGGACAGGAAGCTCAGGTAGAGGAACACAAGCAGAGAGGCCGGGGAGAAATGGAGCACTGCAGGAGATCCCGTTGCACGTGTTATGAACAGGAGAACGGCGGCTCCAAGCGTGAGCTGGTAGGCCGAGAGGAGCGGCGGGTGAATCCGCGCGGCGCTCTTTTTTACGATCAGCATGCCCGTGGCTGACAGCATTGCTGTGAAAAGAATAAACCCTTCCCCGGTGAGCCTGAAACTGAAATCGAATTGATTGTGCTTCAGGTTGACCAGGACGACCCCCAGGAAACCAACCATCAAACCCATGCTCTTCTTGAAGGTGAGGGAATCGTCCTCGATCCACCAGTGAGAAAACAGCGCAAGGAAAAAGGACCCTGCGGCGCTGATGATGGATGCCTTCATTCCCGTGGTATTGGAGAGCCCGATGTAGAAGAAGGTGTATTGCAGGGTTGTCTGCACGAGGCCCAGGAGCAGCACCACGGCGTAATCCCTGCGCCTTTGCAGGAGAACCGGTGTGCCGCTGAAAAGCAGCGCGGCGAAGATCATCAGACCGGCGAGCAGGAACCGGTAGGCGGCAAAATAGAGCTTGCCCCCGGTGCTGTGCTCGATCTGCAGCATTTTGAAGCCCACCTTGACCATGGGGAAGGCGCTTCCCCAGAGCAGGGCGCAGATAAGGGCCAGGAAAATGACAGCGGGCGGCCAGGTGAGTAATTTCTCTTTATCCATGATGAACGGCCGGTGTCCGGTCCTGTTCCGCGGGAATGCTATTCATATACTTTTTCGTCCACTGCGTCCGCGTCCCTGGCATCCGCCTCAAAATTTCTTTCCAATCCCTCCTGTTTCCTTACATGGTACTCGCGATACCACTCATGCGCCACGACCATGGACATGACCTCGCTCGTGCCCGTCCAGATGGAGGCCAGTCGGATGTCGCGGTAGATTCGTTCGATGGGCAGGACGCTGGTATATCCCAGGCCCCCCATGACCTGCATGGACATGTGCACCACGTCCTGGCAGTTTTCCGTAATGAATTTTTTTGCCTCCGACACGAGCCGGCGGATCCGGCGCATGGGGAGGCCTTCATCCACTGCCCGGGCCGTTGTATAGGCCATTGCACGGCAGGCATCCAACTTCATGGCGGCTTCAGCCACCTGGAAGCTGACCCCCTGGAACCGGTCGATGGTCTGTCCGAACGCCTTCCGCCGGGAGGTGTAGCCGGTGGCGATATCCAGGGCCGGCCTGGCCGCGCCTATGGTCATTGCCGCGGT
>CAZONI010000107.1:0-9095 GCA_964581175.1 uncultured Desulfobacteraceae bacterium | reverse complement strand
AGCCGGTGGCGATATCCAGGGCCGGCCTGGCCGCGCCTATGGTCATTGCCGCGGTACCGAGACGCTCCGGGATCATCATGGTGTTGAACACCGAGTAGGCGCCGTTTATTTCTCCCACCGCGTTTTCCTTCGGCACCTTTACATCCTTGAAGACGATCCTCCCTGTTCCGCCGCCCCTGCAGCCGAGGAGCCCGTAGAGATAGCCGACCTCCACCCCGGGACCCCGGTCCACTATCAGGCAGCTCAGGGTCTTCCGGGGATCGGCCTTCGGATCGAAATTGGTGCGGGCGTACACGAGAAAATAGTCCGCGCCTTCTGCGCCCACGATGAAGCGTTTCTGTCCGTCCAGGAGGAAATAATCGCCTTTGTCCTCGGCCTTTGTCGCGGCGCCGAAAAAGTCCGATCCGCCTCGCGGTTCGGTCAGGCATTCGGCAGCGAAGATCTCGCCTTTCAGCAAGGGCTGGACGTATTTCTGCTTCTGAAAATCGGTCCCGTGCTGCACAATGGCATCGCAGACAAGATCCGCGCCCACGCCGAAGACGCAGGCGAATTCATAGCCGATGGTCCCGATCTCCTCCATGAGCATACAGTCGGCAACCCAGTTCATGCCCCGTCCGCCCCATTCTTGCGGATGACGGCAGCCGAGCAGGTTCCGTCGGGCTGCCTCCTGCAGGAATTCCTTGGGAAACCGGATCTTGTCCTGGTCCATGTCCAGGATCATCTGCCGGGGGACCCACTTGATGAACTCGCGGGCCTCGTCCCTGAGCCGGATCTCATCCTCTGTCAGCAAATAATCAAACATGGCGGCGCCTCCTCCCTTTTTCATCCTCTTATCACGTTCCTTTTAGGACCTCAAGATTCCTTTTAATGAATGACTCCCAGGTAGAGAAAGAGGGCGTAGGCCCCGGTAAGGACGAGCCCCGCTCCCCTGGGGAGCCGCCGAAAAAAGGCCAGGAAGATGAAGTGCAGCAGGCCGGCGCCGAGGATAATAATGACGGCGGGATAGAAGGAAGGCGGAATTTGAATGGGATTGAACAGGGCGAAGAGGCCTACGCACATGGGTATGCAGATGTGGCCGTCTCCTATCTGGGAACTGAGGACAATGTCCGCGCGCTTGGCCCACGCATAGTAGAGGGCGACAAGGGCGTTCGGGAAGACCATCAAGAGTCCGCTGAGCCATCCCAGGTTCTTGAACGAGATGAGGCCGCCGCCCCCGCGGGGGATCCACGCCACGAGCCGATCGATGCTGTAGTAGGTCGCGAATCCTGCGAGAATGACAAGAAGCATATCGAGAGCGATGGATTTCGGGATGGTGCGCTTCCGCAGGACATTGTGCTTGAGAACATCGAAGACATGGAAGAGCTGCCAGAACAGGAACATTCCCACGAGCACCAGGCCGTCCGAGTAGTCGATCGTCCGGTCCCGGGCCAGGGCCCAGAGGGCACCGGTAAAGAAGAACAGGGCCGTCAGGGTGAGCAGCAGCGACAGGTAGTTGATGCGGGTATCCCTGGAAGCCCTTCTGCTGATCTTTCTCGAAGACGAAGGAACGAGCGCGAGGGACCAGATGAGCGCGCACAACCCGATAATGAGCGTCAAATTGGTGACATTGTTTACCAGACAGTTTTCCAGGACGAGGGCGCCGGGCCCCCCGGATCTCCCGAGAACAAAGGCGAACATGAGGTTCGAGAATCCCGAGGCATAGGGCATGATGAGGGTTCCGAGGACCGTTCCTTCGAGACCTTTTCTTTCCATGACCCCGAGACGCCAGATCATCACGGCAGATGCGGACAGAAAAAGGCTGATGGCAAACCAGGGATTGAGCGAATCAAGGAGTCCTGCCTGCTTCTCCAGGACCGACACCGTCTGTGATGCTATGCTGTTCCAGAAAGAGGTATGAAGGAAGGCGGTTTCCACACGAATTCTGGATGGCTAGAGCTCGCCGGCCACGAGATCATTCCATTTTTCGCGGAGATCCTTGTATTCCTGGATCCACTCTTCAAGGTGTTCCAGGTCCCGTCGCGAAATATCCATCCTTGTGGCAAAGGAGTATATTTTTTCCCGCTCCGGCAGGGAAAAATTCCGATCCATCGAAGCGAGCGCGATGGCATCTTTGAGAATGGTCAAGGCGGTGACTCGGGAGACAGACCGTTTTTCGATGACAAAGGTCTTTTTCGTTGATGCCACGAACAAGTCATAGTCAAGACCCAGGCGCTTGGCCTGTTTGCGGACATAACCAAACTCCCGGGGGCCATTGTCCTTGTCGGCCTTGGCAATGGCGATCAGTATTCTTATGTAGGTCTCCGGATCAAAAGACGGTGAATGTGTGCCCACAAAAGTGTTCTTCATGGTATCCTCCCGTGCATTTATGGGTATCCCAGCAGGGTCGACAATATCTGTTCTGCAATATGCATACCACTCCCTGATCGCCGGCAAGGCATCATCTGCTGCGTTGCCTTCGTTCGTTCCCCCTTGCGGCGTATTATTTCATACGCCTCACTCGTCGCTCTTTGTCGCCTTGCATCCGACCCCTTGCCGGCGATCAGGGGGTATTCCTCCAACCGCTTGTATTCATACGGACGTAGATGAGATTTGGGGGTGAATCGGGTTAACACTAATAGGTTGACATTGCCGGAGGAGTCTTCTAAAGAAAAACAAGAGCGCGTGAAGGCCGGGATGGACACGTGACGGTACGAAATCAAACAGGGTGGGATCTTTATGTCCGAGAGGAACAGCTGCCTCTGGTTTGATGGGCGCCTTGTTCAGCCAACTCAAGCCGTGGGCGAAAAAGCCCACGGCTTCTTTTTTCGGTCGGTGGAATGAACCTGGTGCTGACAGGATACCGGTGCAGCGGAAAATCGAGCGTCGGGAGAAAGCTTGCGTCCAGGCTGGGCATGGAGTTCTGTGATACGGATGCCTTTATTGAGAAGCGGACCGGAAAGACTGTCGAGAGGCTCGTGGCTGAATACGGATGGAGCCGGTTTCGAGAGGAGGAGCGGAAAGCGGCTGAAATCCTGGGCAGGCTGGATTCACTGGTGATCGCCACTGGCGGCGGAGCGGTTCTGGACAGGAGAAATGTGAGGGACCTCAAGTCGAACGGCTGGATTGTCTGGCTCAAGGCGGAAGCGCGTATTCTGGAGAGGCGGATGAGGCAGGAACAGGAAAGCGGCACGGTCAGGCCGCCCCTTACCGGTACGGATTCCCGGGAAGAGATCGCGGAGGTTCTTCAGGAGAGGACCCCGTATTATGCCGAGGCTGCTGATTTTGTGATCGATACAGGGCGGCTCTCGCCCGATGCGGCGGCGGAAGAGATCATAAAGGCATTTGAGAGAGCGCGAGGTGCGTGAGCGTATGGCAGGAAATACCATTGGAGAACTGTTCCGGGTGACGACGTTCGGGGAATCCCACGGCAGGGCCGTGGGGGCGGTAATTGACGGCTGTCCGGCCGGCATGCCGCTTTCCGGGTCTGAGTTCACCTACCAGATGGAGAGACGCAGGCCGGGGACAAGGGCTTTCGATACCCCCAGAAAAGAAACGGACCAGGTGGAGATATTCTCCGGCGTATTCGAGGGAAAAACGACCGGTGCGCCCCTGGGCCTTCTTGTTCAGAACCGGGACGTGGACAGCCGGCCTTACGAGATCCTCCGCGACCTGTACCGGCCGGGACACGCCGATTTCACCTACCACAAGAAGTACGGCCACGTCGATCACTGTGGAGGGGGCCGATCATCAGCGCGGGAGACAGCCGCGCGGGTAGCGGCAGGCGTGGTGGCAAGGAAAATTCTGGGCCCCTCGGGGATTGCTCTCACGGGCTTTACCCTGGAACTCGGCGGGATTCGAGCCGCGAATATTGATTTGACGACGGTCGAATCCAACCCGTTCTTCTGCCCGGATCCCGCGGTGGTGGAGAAGATGGAAAAGGCGATTCAGGATGCAAGGGACGCCGGCGACTCCCTGGGCGGGATCGTTGAAGTGCGGGCGAGCGGCTGTCCGGCCGGTCTCGGAGAGCCGGTCTTTGACAGGCTGGACGCGGATCTCGCAAAGGCCGTAATGTCCGTCGGTGCAGTAAAAGGGATTGAGATCGGCACGGGTTTCCAGGCGGCGCGGCTTCGGGGCTCTGAGAACAACGACCCCATCCTGCCCCACGGCTTCAAGACCAATCATGCCGGCGGGATCCTGGGAGGCATATCGAACGGGGATGAAATCATCCTGCGGGCGGCGGTGAAACCCATCCCCTCCATTGCCCGGAAACAGGAGACCATTGACCATCGGGGAAACCCCGCAGTGCTGCGGTTAACAGGCCGGTACGACGCCTGTGCCATCCCGCGCATAGTCCCGGTTCTCGAGGCTATGGCGGCCATCATCCTGGCCGATCATCTGTTGCGGTGGAAGGCCTTCGGGGCAAACGGGGAAAAGGAAGCGGATATATGACGGAAGTCGTGAAGATCGCCATCCCTGTTCTGGCGAGAGATACGTCCGGGGTCAGAAGAAAATTGGAGCGTGCCGCGCCGTTGGCCCGGGTGCTGGAGATACGCCTGGATCTCATGGAGGAGTTCGACCTGGAGAAGCTTCTAAGGAATCCACCGAGACCCCTCCTCGTCACCTACCGTTCAAGGAAGGAGGGCGGAAACGGCAGGGCACATTACTCGACGCGCGTCAGGCTCCTGGAGGAGGCCATTCAAAGGGGCGCGGATTTTGTAGACGTGGAGTTCAGCATGCCCCTGGGTTACCGGGAACCTCTTCTGAGAAAGAGGGGCAACTCGAAGGTTATTCTGTCCCGACATATCCTCAACGGCACTCCCTCAGGAGAGGCCCTCCCGATCCTCCTTGAAAAGATGACCGCCACCGGCGCGGACATTGTCAAGATCGTGACCCGGGCCAGGAGCTTTGAGGATAACCGCAGGGTCCTCGATCTGGTCCCTCTCGCAAGACGTCTCGGCATCCCTCTTATCGCCTTTTGCCTGGGCCCGCTGGGACGCGTCAGTCGTATCCTTTCCCCCCTGCTGGGCGGATTTCTCACATTCGCTTCCCTGGACAAGGGGGAGGAATCAGCGGAAGGACAGGTAACCGCCGGAGAGATGAAAGAGATATTCGACCGGATCACAGGCCATGATGATTGATAAAGATACCGCCTATTACGGGGTGGCGGGGATGCCCCTCCGGCATACCCTGAGCCCCGCGATGCACACTGCCGCCTTCCGGGCATGCGGGCTGAACGCGGCATTCAAGACCTTTGAATCCACGGACCTGAAGGGTACCATCCAGGGAATGCGGATCATGGGCATAAAAGGACTGGCTGTCACCATTCCCTACAAGTCGAGCGTCATTCCGTTCCTTGACCGCATCGATCTCCTCGCCGGAAGGATCGGCGCGGTTAATACCATCGTCAACAGGGGAGGGGTTCTCGCGGGATACAATACCGATGCCGCGGGGGCCCTGGCCGCCCTGCAGGAGGTGGTTGATCCCAAGGGAAAACACACGGTGATCCTGGGTGCCGGAGGGGCCGCACGGGCCATAGGGTACATTCTGAAGGAACAGGGAGGAGAGCTGACCATAGCCAGCCGGTCGAGGAAGCAGGGCGAGGAACTCGCGCGGGGCCTGGATGCCGCGCACATACCCCTCGAGGAGATCGACGGGATGCGGATGGATATTCTCATCAACGCGACGCCCGTTGGCATGTACCCCCACCAGGATCAGCTTCCCGTGGATCCGGGCAAAGTCCGGGTGAACACGGTGATGGATATCGTCTATAACCCGCTCGAAACCGAGCTCCTGAAAAAGGCCGCCGCACTCGGCTGCCGGATTATCCCCGGCATCCGCATGTTCATTCACCAGGGCGCCGAGCAGTTCCGCCTTTGGACAGGCCTGCAAGCCCCAATCCAGGCCATGGAAGCAGCGGTCATGAAGGCCCTGAGATGAAGGTCCTCGAGACCCGCTCCCCGGTGGAGGCATCTGTCCGCATTCCGGGCTCCAAGAGCATCAGTCACCGGGCGCTCATTGCTGCCGCCCTGGCGCGGGGCAGCAGCCGGCTCAGGAACATCCTTTTCTGCGAAGATACCTGCTTTACGCGGGCGGCGCTCGAGGGTCTCGGAGCAGGGATTACCGGCCCAAGCGGGGATCTCTCGGTTTCCGGAATAGGGGGAAAAGTCACGCTTCCCGGGGAAGGGAAGCCCTTCTTTCTGGGGAACTCGGGAACCAGTATGCGGCTCCTCCTCTCGCTCGTGAGCCTGGGCCGAGGCAAGGTGGTCCTGGACGGCTCCCCGCGTATGCGGCAGCGGCCGATCGGCGCACTGGTGAAGGGTCTGAGGACCCAGGGCGCCGGCATTTCATTCCTCCGGGATGAGGGATGCCCTCCGCTCCTGGTGGAGGCCGGGGGACTCATGGGAGGCTCCGTGAATATCGACGGCGAGGAAAGCAGCCAGTTCCTCTCTTCCCTTCTGCTCTCGGCCCCTTACGCGCAAAAGGATATGGAGATTCGCGTGAACGGCCGGCTGTCATCACGTCCATACGTGGATATGACCCTGCAGGTGATGGCGGCATTCGGGGCCCAGGTGTCGCGGCAGGGATACGAGTATTTCCGGGTAAAATCGGGGGCCCATTATCAGGGCCGGACATTCACGGTCGAGGGAGATGCCTCCGCCGCATCCTATTTCTGGGCCGCGGCAGCGGTGACCGGGGGCAGTGTTGCGACCGCGAATATGGACCCGTTCACCACATGCCAGGGAGACGTGGCTTTCCTGGATATTCTGGAGCAGATGGGTTGCCGGATCAGGCGGGAACCCGGGAAGGTAAGCGTCCAGGGAAGGGCGCTGGCAGGGATAGAGGCGGATATGAGGGCCATGCCGGACATGGTCCCCACGCTGGCAGCGGTGGCCCTTTTTGCCCGGGGGAAAACAGTTATTCGGAATGCGGCTCACCTCCGGCTCAAGGAGAGCGACCGGCTTGCAGCCGTTTCCCGCGAATGGGACCGGCTCAGGGCGCATGTGGAGGAACTGGATGACGGTCTCATCATTGAGGGTGGACACCCTCTCAGGGGGGCGGTTCTGGACTCCCACGACGACCACCGCATTGCCATGAGCCTGGCCGTGGTAGGGCTCCGGGTTCCCGGTATCGTCATTACTCATGAAGAGTGCGTGAAAAAATCGTTCCCCACCTTCTGGCAGCTCTGGGAAGGACTCGGCATCAGTTGAATCCCTGAGCATCACGCCCTTTACCTCGTCATCGGATTCAGATACCGGTTGCCAAAAGACGCCCCGTAGGCAGGGGAACGGCACATTCCCTCCGCTTCGTTCGCTTCGCCGTCCATGGCTCCGCTCACTGCGGATGTCGACCCTTCCGCTGTCCTGCTCCAGGGCCGACATGCGCCGCTCCGGGAACATCCCGTTCCCCTGCTTTCCGAGCACAACAGCTTTTGTTTGCTCCCGGAGGGAGCTCTGGGAAGGACTCGGCATCAGTTGAATCTCCGCGCTCAGGGAGGAAGTCTTTTCTGAAGTGACTGGTGAGAGGGTGCCGTCTTTTCGTGACTTATCAGTGGGGGAACCCGCAGCTCGACGCAGTCGAGAATGCGGAGGGGGTAGCTATCCCACGCTGATAAGTCGCAGAAAAGACCAGCCCGGAGCCTCGGAACGGAAGAAGAGGCTTTCTCGCTGAGCGTCCTCGGAGGCGGTTTGACGCATTCTGCTGTGCAGGGGAGAGACTTATACTTCTTCGAAACGATTGAGGTCCCTGTTCTTGACTACCTCGTGGGGATTGAAGATGCGGCCGTGCATGGCAATATAGACGCCGGGAGGCAGGAACTGGAGCGCGGCAACGGCAAATCCGACATTGAACGGGGCGTCGGTCGTCTTAAACCTGGCAGGAGAAATGGCGCCGGTGAGGACAATCACCTTGTCCGTGATACTCTCGAGCTTTTTGGCCGTTTCCACCATGGTGTCGGTTCCGTGGGTTATCAGAATACGCTCATTCCTGTCGGCTTGTATGGTGTCGAGAATGTGTTGACGGTCTGCATCCGTCAGATCAAGACTGTCCTTCCTCATGATGGATTCGCAATCATACTCAAAGGTGATGTTCGCTTCTTTGAGGATGTCGGCAATCTCGGGCTCGCCCACCTGGTACTCGCTTTTCTGGTCGAAATAGACCTTGTCTATGGTGCCGCCGACAGCGTAAATCTTTACAGCCATTTTTGTCGATCCTCCGAGACCCAAAGTGATGAAGTGATCTAGAGTTTGGAGTGAACTAAAGTGAGCTAGAGTTAATGGAAACCGTCGAACTCCTTCCGGGGGCGGCCCAAAAGCCGGGCCCTCCGCACCCGGATTTTTCCTGCAAGTTCCGAGCTTGTACCCTATCCACTCGAGAAGTCAAGGGAAAGGAACATGCCCACGTTGTCAAGAGTCCGATATATCGGGCGGATGTTTCCGGCAAGGCCGTAAGGGTCTTCCCCGGCGGGCCGGTGTGAGCAGCGATCTGCCGTTTGCAGTGAAACCATGTGCGAAACGCGATAATAATTGTTTACATTCGGACAATTTATTAGTAATAAGGACTATAATTCCATCCATGAATCAAGAGTCTCATAGCGGGCGCGTGAGCGGTCTGCTTCGTATATTGTGCCTTCATGGTTTTTGCTGAAAGCTGAAGACCCTGGTATTGAAGATGTTGCGTATTCGAAAAGAAGTATTTTCGGATGGGCAATGGCATCCTACCGATAAGGCGGCGATTAAAAAAACATAATCGCCCTGGGAGGAGGCATAGTCCCACCTACTAGTGAGTTGCTGCGGTTGAGAAACACGATAGCAAAAGAGAGAAAGGAGGTGAACCCGGAAACATCCATCCGAAGGGCAGGTCCATGCCCGCTGATTTTTACCATTCTAATCTGAATAGAGGAGGTTCGTGAACAGTGAAAAAGCTACTATTCTTGGTTCTTACCCTGGTACTGGCAGTGAGTTTTTCCATGGGAACCGCCCTGGCGTTGACATCTGAAGACATAGCCAAGGCGTCAACCCTTGAGGAGATCATCACAAGGGGCCAGCTCCTGGTCGGACTGGAAGCCGGCTATCAGCCCTTTGAAATGCAGGACGCGAAAGGAAACATCGTCGGCTTTG
>CAZONI010000106.1:0-11337 GCA_964581175.1 uncultured Desulfobacteraceae bacterium | reverse complement strand
TTTTCAAAATAACATTGCAATCATGAATACCTTCCCGCTCGTAATTGTCATTCTCTCAGCCCTGATGCACGCATCATATAACTACCTTGTCAAGACCAGTACCAACAAGACTATTTTCATATGGTCCATGTATTCTTTCGCGCTTGTTATTGTTTTGATCATAAGCCTATTTCTTCCCGGGGAATCCCTAATCCCCGGCAGTGGCACCGTATTGTTGTTTGCTGCCCTTTCTGCCTTCTTTTTCACCTTTTACAATCTCTTTGCCGGGAAAGCCTATTCCTCTGAGGAAGGGGACCTGTCCGTAAGTTATCCCCTCTCCACAACCGCCCCTATCTATATCCCGGTCTGGGCCTATTTCGTCCTGCATGAAACCATATCCCTTCAGGCCATTTTGGGCATCCTGATTGTCGTAATGGGCACTTATTTGATTCAACTTAATTCATCTATTGCCCATTTTAAGCTGAAAAAGATCAGTTTCAGGAATAAGGCGGTGAGGTATGCCCTCTTTGCAGGGTTCTTGTACTCCTTCGGGGCGATTGCCGACAAAATCGGTGTGATGCGATCCAATTTTTTCGTCTTCACTTCGTGCGTTATTGTATTGATGTTCTCTTACTTCACAGTTGTGGTATTGAGCAGCAGTAAGTTGAGAGCAGATTTATTCCAATCATATCGCGCTTCACCTCTCAAAGTCATGTTGAGTGGAGTGGTCCTTTGTCTCTCTTTCTATCTCTTCCGATACGCATTAAGCATCACGGAAGTGAGTTATGCGGCTTGTGTCCGACAGATTTCCTCTCTGTTCGGCGTATTTTTGGGAATCTACATTTTGAAGGAACCTTATGGTCGGATCAGACTCATTTCAACAATCTTTATAGTTCTGGGGATCGTATTGATTAAGCTTGGGTGAGGGATCAGAAAGGCCTCCCTTTTTTTCGCCGCGACGGCTGTGCACGCCTCCGATGATATCCGCCAGATTGCTGATAACGCCTCGCATCTGGTCTGCCTGCGCGCTCATCTGCTCGGATGCGCTCGCCGATTCCTCTGCGTTAGCCGCTGTCTCCTGGACCACCCTGTCAATCTGCCCAACAGCGCTGCTGATATTCTCGATGCCGTCGGCCTGCTCGCTGCTCGCTTCCGAAATCTCTCCCATTATGTCGGCCAATTTCTGCACGCTGACGGCCACCTCCCGGTACTGATCGTCCGTCTCTTTAACGAGAACCGCGCCCGTCCTTATCTTCTCGATGATATCTCCAATCATTCCCTGTGTCTGCATCGATGCCTCGGCCGAACGCTGAGCGAGATTCCGAACCTCGTCTGCAACGACCGCAAATCCGGCGCCCGCCTCTCCCGCTCTGGCTGCTTCTATTGCCGCGTTCAGTGCAAGGAGATTGGTCTGAAACGCAATTTCATCTATGCTTTTGATGATTTTGGCCACGTCCCCACTTGCCGTTGAAGATTCCTCAAGGGACCTGATGAGCGACTTCATAGACTCATTGGCATTTCGGAGATGCTCTCTCGAAGTCTCTGTGAGTCCGTCCGCCTCTTTTGCCTTTTCGGCATTCTTCTTGATCATTGCCGACATCTTTTCAATGGAGGACGAGGTTTCCTGGATGGAGGCGGCCTGATGCGACGATCCCTGTGCCACCGATTGACTTGCGTCGGAGATCTGGCCGGAGGCCGCAGCCACCTGCTGGGAAGCGCCCTCCAGATCTCCCAGCACCATATTAATGGGGTGGGCAATGGATCTGGCAAAAAACAGTGTAAAAGGAAGAACGACCAGGATACAGACAATGGATACCATGATGAGCAATTCGATGGTCTGGATGGTGCTCTTATGGGCAAAGTCCTTTGAACGCAGTAAAGACAATGTCCCTATCCACTTTCCCCCACCGAAAACGGGCAGCACTCCCTCGACATAAGTCCTGTTTTCCAGATTCTGATCGCCCATCAGGACATGGGAACCCATACTGTTTTCGACTTCCCTGCGGCTTTGCAGTCTATCGAAGAGTTTTCTGTTGAGAGTTCCGTATTGGGGAATCGTTCCGGATGCAAATTGGCCTCCCAGGAACAGATTTACATCAGTTCCAGTGAGTTTCGAAAGCCTCGTGAGCATGCGCGAATCTATCGATTTTTCAAGGATTACGAACCCTGCAGTTTTATGGACTTCCTTGTCTTTTCCCCCCTGGTCCACGTAGTCTGTGGCAGATACCGGCGCAGCCGCACTCAGAAATGCTCGTTTTCCTGCGGCGCCGAACTGGACCACAGGCTTTTCAGGCATTTTGTCCCGCACCTGAGAAGCAATTTCGTTGAAGTCCTCAACGGGCACGGTCTTGAATTTATCCACCGAGAGTTCTTCGCCTTTCCCCAGAGTGGCCACCTTATAGACCACTTTGCTCGGAACACGATACGTATATCCCAGGACGGATTTGTCCCCCTCCTCCGTGGTAAATGCCATGAGTGTCCCCTCTTTGTCGTACATGGCGATTTGCTGCAGTTCGTTCATTGAGAGAACATCATGGAAATATTTTGCAAGATCCTGGGAATAATTCTCAACGGTCGGCATGACATTGGCGTCGGTTTTCGTTTGAGTGAAATAGGTCAACAGTGAGCCCATGTCCTCGTGTTCGGCTACCTGTTCGCTCTGATCCAGAAGCGTGTTTTCCCTGTTCTCCAGGTCATCCTGCACCACGAGGAAGGCCTGATGGAGATAGCGAACCTCCTGTTCATGGTTTTGTCGTTTTATGGCCCATGAGGTGATCAGCGTCGAAAGCGCCATCGAAAAAATTACCACCAGAATGCCCCCTGCTATCATTTTTCCCTTCAACTTCAATCCCATATACCTATCCCCCTATCATCGATCACATACCTGAGATATTCCGTATGCGCTCTCGTTCTCCCCGTTGCGCGAACATTTACTCGAGACAGGCCATGCAGGCCCCATCGGGTCAAACCTTAATGCAGAGATTGTGCCAGGGAGGCACTGCCCTCAAGGCCAGGGTTCAAGCGGGCTAATAGCTTGCAAGGGCATTTCGAGCGAGCTTTTTTGCAGGCAGCGGAGGTTTTCCTCTTATGGGCCGTCATTATTTTGGCAGGTTTAACCCGGATTTTCTCTTGATGAGCATATAGGGACCGGATTACACACAGGGAGTGGAGCGCAGGGGATGACCATGCAGGACTCTCCGGGCATCATGACATCACAGAGAATAAGGTCAATGTCCTGCCCTTCCAGCCGCTTCCGGGCCTCGGAAGCTTCAGCGGCCAGGAAAATCGAATGACCGGTTTCCTCCAGCATCTTTCTGAGCAAAACCCGGATGGGTTCTTCGTCATCAACGATCAGGATGCTCGGCATGGTCAATGTTCATTCGGGTTGTTAATCCTATCTTTCAAAACCCCTGAGCACTCGAATCTCACCACTTTTCTTTGTTCCAGCATCAAGACTTCCCCGGTGGCGGGATTCCTTCCCCTCCGTTCATTCTTGGCCTTAATGCAAAATTTCCCGAATCCGGAAATGAGAACATCTTCGCCTTTGGCAAGGTTCTCCTTCAGGATCTCGAAGAGGTCTTCAACCATCTGTTTCGATTGAGCTTTACTCATGCCGGTGTTCTTGTTGATGCTTTCAATCAGGCGATTTTTGGTTAGGGTCATGGATTTCTTCCGTTTTGGGGTTAGTGATTGTATCTATTGAGGCTCTATGAAGCAGAAATGCTGAAAACCGGAAAAAGCCGGGCGGTGTTTATCCTTTTCAAAAAATGTTTGTTTTGTCAAGACATTATGAAAGGAGAAGAAGAATTTGACGACCTGCCCGGGGTCGGCAGCTCAGCATTTCCACTAAATTTGTAAATTTGCTTGATTTTGGAGCCTGAACGCCCCTAGACTTCACCATCAGCTTTTGACAGCCGATATTACTTCCCTGAATAGAGAAATGACGACACGTTTGCCCCCTGACACGGATAAATCAAGCCTCGAAGCCTTTATTCTCATCGCCGCCATGTGCGGAGCCGAGGTTCTCGGTATGCTCGGAGTTTTCGCTTTTCCAGCCCTGCTGCCGTACTTTCTGAAGTCGTGGAATCTGTCACACATCCAGGCCGGATGGATAAACGGTATCTATTTCGCAGGCTATACGGCAGCCGTGCCGCTGCTCACCGGTCTCACCGATCGGGTCGATGCCCGCCGGATATACCTGATGTCAGGCGCACTGGGTGGACTGGCCAACCTGGGGTTTGCTTTTCTTGCTTCCGGATTCTGGTCGGCCCTTATTTTCAGGGGCCTGAGCGGTCTTGGACTTGCCGGTACATTCATACCCGGTCTGAAAGCGCTCATCGATCGCCTGAAATCAAGTACCCAGCCCCGGGCCATCTCTTTTTACACGGCCTTTTTCGGGCTGGGCGTGAGTGTCTCATTCTATTTCGCAGGCCAGATATTCAAATGGTTCGGCTGGGAGCAGGTATTTGGCATTGCCGCCGTGGGATCGGCGTTTTCTCTTTTTCTGTCTTTTCTGGTATTGGAACCCAGATCAATTCCATTGGTGTCTCATGAAACACCTAAACTCAGCATTTTCGATTTCCGGCAGGTTTGGGCAAACCGCCCGGCACGCGCGTACATCCTTGCCTACATGTGCCATATGTGGGAAATGTTTGCGGCCCGGTCCTGGCTGGTCGCTTTTCTGACCTTCAGTATCACCCTCCAGGAAGCGCCGGCAGGTTTGATGGCACCCACAACGGTAATGGCCGTGGCCGGAATCGGAGGCATGCTCGCAAGCATTGCAGGCGGCGAGCTGGCCGTTTGGCTGGGACGGCGCCGGGTGGTAACTGCCATCATGGGTGTTTCCTGCCTGTTGGCGTTGACCGTCGGGTTTTCGGCCCGGCTGCCTTACAACGTCGTCGTGATCCTGTGCGCGGTCTACACGCTGTTCTTTCAGGGTGATTCCGCTGCCATTCATGCCGGGGTCATCACTGCCGCGAAACCGGAACGCCAGGGGGCTACCATGGCCCTCCAGTCTCTGGGAGGGTTCGCCGCGGCTTCTCTGGGGTCGGTGGTTGCGGGCATGATTTTAGAACTTACCGGCGGAGGGTCCACGTCACTGTCCTGGGGAATGACCTTCGCCTCAATGGGGATTGCCGCCGCACTGGGTCCTGTTCTGCTGCGCCGAACTCACCCGCACTTCAACCCTCAATAACACAGCCGATCAGTCCCCGCCTTCACGGTCCCGCGCTCAGCAGATCCAGTTGGGCCGCTCCGCCGCCCACGCATCCACGGTCTCTTGCAGCCAGGGCTCGAGATCGCTGGTCAGGTAAAATTTCGGGAACAGGAGACTGTCGTCAGGAGAGATCAACCCCTCCCGGACGGCCACAGAGGCAAGCTCGGTGTACGGGTAAATGCGGATCCCGATGGTGATCTTGAGGGCATCGAGGGGGAGTGAATCGACAAAAGACAGGCTTTCTTCGACGGTTTCTTTCGTTTCACCGGGACCTCCCAGGAGGAGAAACCCCATCTGCCGGATGCCTTGCTCCGACTGGAATCTCGGCCAAATTTGTCATGCCCTTTCATGAAGCAAATAAAATAGGGGTGATTCCTTTTCCCCATTTGGGGGTGAAAAATGGAATTTAGCTATTAGGCTTGACAATAGCCAGGGAAAGGTCGGTATTGACGGTTTTTTTTGAGGCTTTTTTCACCGGCCCCGGGCTTCCGGTAGAGACACGGGAATTGTCCAGCCCGCCCGCCGCTTTGACTGCATCCACGATCCCTTGTGCGCGCCTCTTAGCGAGTTCCATGAGGTCGGTATCGGTGAGCGGCTCCAGTTTCACCAGTTCCTTGAACATTGCCTGGTAAAAGGCGATATCTGAGCTCCCCCACCCGACAAGCGCCATGGCAAAATTCATCCGCTTGACTTTTTTACCCGTTTCTTTTTCATACCGCGCCTCAAAATCATCGACTGCACGGTCACCCTTCCGTTTTTCCAGCAGTTTTTCCAGAGCGCCCTGGATTTTTGCTGTGTCAAAAGAAAGGGGGCCCGGTTCCTCGTCCGGAGCGAGCATCTGACCCGTCTGCAGCGCGAGCGCACGCCGTACACGCTCGGTACGCAACGCCTCTCCGTCCATTTCAGGATCGAAACGACCTTCCACCACCAGTTTCAGTTTGGGCCGTTTCTTGAGGGCTTCCGACACCTTCTTTATTTTTTCCATCTCCGGCGGCAGCAGGTGGACACTCCCGGGATCGAAAGCGACGGCATCCAGGTGCTCGCCTTTACCGCCGAAAAGACTCCCCAGCGCTCGGAACGGTGCGGTTGCAATCTTTGTGATCAGGTTGACGATCGCCTTCCAGATCACACTGCCGTATGCGAATTTCGGATTGTCCACGTTGCCGCGTACCGGCACCGCAACATCGATTTTGCCTTCGGCGTCGGTAAGGAGTGCGATAGCCAGATCCAGAGGAAGGTTGATCGCATTGGGCGCTTTGACGCGTTCGCCGAGTGTAAACTTGTCCAACACGACGTTGTTGTCTCCTAGAAGTTCGCTGTTCTGAATCTTGTATTCCAACTTCAGGTTGAGCGTACCGGATGCGATTTTACGCCCTGCAAACGTGGCGCTGTATGGGCTGAAGGACTTCATTTGAACGTTACGGAACGATACGGTGATGTCGGTGAACATTTTAGGCAAAAACGGTTTCAACCGGCCCTCCACGGTGCTGAATCCGTATTCGTCGACCTTTCCCTTGAACTTGACCGATGCGAGCCTCTCGGCGTTGGAGGAGATACCGCTAATCCCCCCGTTAAAGTCAGTCACCTGGGCGGCAAAAGGCAATACAAGGCTGAGATCGGCAAAATCAACATTGCCGTTATCCACTCGAATTCGCTCGATGTTTATTGGAAAAAGTTCCCGGTGATCTTTGGATGCTGCAGCCGGGGTTTTTTCCGGATGCGCTTTGGTCTCTGAACCAACTGTATCCGGCCCCTTAAGCATCTTGGCGAAATTTACACTGCGGTCTTTGAAAACCACTACCTTGACGCCGGGTTCCAGCAGCTTTACTTCCTCGATCTGCAGCCGTTGGGGTGACAGGCTGAATTTCATACCTTTCCCGGACATCGCTTTCCAATCGAGGAATCTTTCGCCGGTGCCGGCTTCGTTGAGCTTGAGCTTCTTCAGACTCATGGAACCGTCGACGCGTAACTGTGGACCGGATTTTGTAGAATGATAGGCCACATGGGTCGCTGCTGAGAAGTTCCCTGACTCGAGTGCGAGGTACGTGAACCGGCCTACGGCCGGAGCCAGCGGTTTGAGGTTTATGCCGCTTATTTTTCCGCGTGCATCGACATGGTCCCCGCTTTTACTGACCTGACCGCGCATACTGGCGCTTCCACCCTGCACTACCTTCAGTGCGGCATCAAAATCAATCGGCGTCTTTTTATCGTTGGTGATATTTTTCAACGATACGCGGATATCTTTCAGATCATAAACGACATCCGGGACAAAGGTACTGTCCTTCAGCGCCATTCTGAAACCGTTTAACTCAAAATCATTAAGTCGAAACGACCAGGGGTGTTCTTCGGCCTGTGCCTTCGCTCCGGTCTCGGCGATTTCGCGTTTTTTCATACCTCGATCGCGGGGGGCCAGCAATTGGACGAGCCGGAGCCGGCCGTTTTTGCCGCGAACGACGCTTGCCTTGCCGCCGGTGACCTTCATGCCCGTGAAAGTAATCGCACGACTGCCGGTATCAATACGGCCGTCCTCCAATGCAAGTCTGTCCAAGGTAAAAAGGGGAGTGCCTTGTCCTGTCTCAGAAAGCGCTGCACCGTTCAAATTTACCCTCAAACCGTTTATGTCGACTTTAACCGGACCGTTGCCGATTTCCGCTGATGCGTTCAACAGAATATTGAGTGCGGCAATGCTCATTTCCAAAGAGTTGGCGCGACTGTGATCAATATAATCCACCGCCACATTCTCCATTTTCACCTCTTGTGTCTTCAAGCGCCATGGTTGTCGATCAGGGATTGAAGCCACAGGAACTGGCGGAGCCTCCCTTACGGATTCCTGATGTGCGATGAGTTTTTGCCAGCTCAATATCCCTTTCTCATCCATTGATGCGGCGATTTTGCCGTTACGCACAATGATGTTCGGCACCGTAATCTCGCGTTGTTGAAGATCGAAACGGATACCTGCGGCTTTGATGGCTTCCAAGGCAAGAATAGGCGTGTTCTTGCCCTTTTCTGCAAGCGAAAGTCCCTTTATCGCCAGATCGGTATCCTGCAAAACCAAAGAAGCAGCATGCTTCTGATAACCGAATCGATAATGGGCGCTGAAACCCGCCTCGCCCTCCGGAACGGAAAGATGCACCTTATCCTGAGCGAATTTCCATGCTGTGGCCAGCCTGAAGCCGGCCACGCTTAACTCGCCTTCGGAAAAGAACGGACGCAAAGACACTTTGCCGCTCCAGCCGACCGTGCCGCCCTCGAGTAGTTTGGCTTTGAAGCTGTATGGGGCTTTGCGATCCGGAAGGGTTGATATTTCTTTGAGCTCGAGGTTAAGAGGTGAGAAGGTCTCGGTGGCGGGAGTCCGAACGGAACGATCGCTGAAGGTGAAGCTTCCGTCAACGATCGCAGCGTGTTGCAGTAACAGCCGCAGCGGCCGTTGGGCTGCATTTGAAGAACCCTCGGACTTTGGAAGGCTGTCCACTAGATCTGCGAAATTGAGGCGACCGTTGGGCTGGACTTCAATGTACAGCGAAGGTCGTTCGATTCGAATGTCGGCAAATGTCCAGGCCCAGTGGAAAAGGCTCGAAAGTTCGAAGTCCACAAACAGGCGGCCGAGGTCCACAATGGGCCGATTATCCGCCTCGCGGAATGCAAAGCCCTTCACCTCGAAGGTGAACAGGAAAGGATTGACGCGCACATCGGCAATCGACACCTTTCGCTTGAGTCTTTCCACCGCGTAGTCTTCCACATAGCGCTTAACCAGCCAGGGGGTCAGTAAGAAACCAAGAAGAGCATACAGGACTATTGCTGCAACTCCGGTCAGCACCCAGCGGTTGAAAAGCAACCGTCGCCACTGCCGGGGGGCTTCTTTGGGATTACTTGAGTCTGTGGTTCGGTCGCGCATGGCTCACTTTTCTAACTTTGCACCGCAACTTGCCTGGTAGTTCACAAGGATCAAGAGATGGACGTAATGAACCACCCCGCCGCAAGCCACGGGGCATTCGACCCGGTGTTAGGAATAAAATAGGTATGACCCTTTTCCCACCTCCTGGAGAAATTCTTGCCTAGCCCGGAAGGTACCAGCCTCGTTTGAACAGGTATATGGGGTGAAGAAGGTATTTCAGCGAGGATGGTGAAGTATCCTTGACTCAAATAAGCCCAAAAGCGGCCCATGTGAGCTGTCGGCCCGACCTGCCAGAGACTCGGTCGCTTTCTCCATCAGCAAGAGGTTCTGTGAGCCCGTCAACAGATACTGCCCGCTCTCATTCCGGTGGGAATCGATCTTCTCTTTAACATAGGGAAGGCGTAGTAACAATAGAAAGAGAGTTCAAATGGAGAATGATATTTTACATGCAGGAAAAAATCCCACAGTACCTCCGGGCCGGATTTCGGTTCCGGCAACTCAAACCAGCCCGCGTCTCTCATGGTAGGCCAGAAACTGCTTTCTTGCCCTTTTGTACTTGCAGAAAGAAACATGCCCTGTTTGATGGAATCGAGATGGGGGTTTGAAAAAGGGAGCATGACATGAGGCCGATGTGTGGACCTTTTCGGGATAAGCCGCTCGGTAGTAAATCTGACACTCCTGTCGGCATCGTCGAATGCTATCACGTCGGAATAATCCGGATCTTTCTTCAGGTATTTCCCCAAGAACTTGGACTCTTCCGCACGGCCCTTGATGCTCTCGTATTCTTCCCCAAGGGAGTACGATCTTCGACAATGTATCGTCTCACATTTTTCCATGAATCATTTCCTCGATCTCAGGGTTGCTTTGCGATGCAGCGTTTCAGGCGGGATATGAGTTCCATCTCCTCCACGTAGGGGATGACTAGGCGGTACCTGGCTCGGGTCATGGCCACGTAGACGAGCGGTATGAGTGCATCCTTCTTGGCCTCGGTCGGACGGATGTGATCCACGGCGACGAGGTAGACCAGGTCGTAGTATTCAGCCTCTTCGTTCTCATAGTGGACCAGTTCACCCAGGATCCGGAGCGCTGAGGCAGATCTATTTTTCCTTGCCATCCAGCACACGCCTGACCGTTTTTGCCAGGTCCATCCGGACCACAGGCTTCATAACAAAGGCACGGATGCCCATCCGACGGGCATTTTCTTGCCCCATGACGTGGCTGAACCCTGTGCAGAGGATGATGGGCATACCAGGCCGGATCTTCATGAGTTCTCCGGCGAGCCGCTCTCCCGTCAGGTTGGGCATGTTCATGTCAGTGATCACCAGGTCAAAATATTCCGGTTTTGTCTTGAAAAGCTCCAGAGCCTCCCGACTGCTGGTTCTGGCGGTCACCTCATACCCCAGGCCTTCCAGGATACCTTTGCCCACGTGTGTCAGTAGCTCCTCATCATCCACAAAAAGAATCCGTTCATTTCCCATGGGAAGTGAGGCAGGACTCTCCGCTCGGATCTCTTGATCCTCTTCTTCCACTCTCGGAATGTATATGCTGAATGTCGCCCCCCTGTCCGGCTCACTCTCTACCGTAATCGTGCCTTTATGCTTGCGCACGATCCCCTGCACCACGGCAAGACCCAGGCCCGTACCTTCACCCACTCCCTTCGTGGTGAAGTAAGGATCAAAGATACGGTCTATGACTTCAGGAGTGATACCGTATCCCGTATCACTGACGCTCAGGCAGACATAGGGCCCTTCATGAAGGTCCGGCCTCGTCGTCAGCAGTTCCCCGCTCTGCAATTCCACCTTACGGAGCTTTACCTCCAGGATGCCGCCCTTCTCCTGCATGGCGTGTGCCGCATTGGTGCAGAGATTCATCAGGACCTGGTGGATCTGGGTAGGGTCTCCCTTGATGAGCCCCGGGTCTGCTTCTATGCTGTGCCTGATCACAATGGTGCTGGGCAGAGAACTTCCCAGCAGTTTCAGCGCCTCTTTGACAATAGGCTTCATGGAGAAGAGGATAACCTTCTCCTCCTGCTGTCTGCTGAAGGCCAGGATCTGGTTTGTCAGATCCCGTGCACGCTCGCAGGCTTTCAGCACTTGCTTGAGGTGCCGGGAAAGAGTGGTCCCTTCTTCTACATCAAGCAGGGCAAGCTCCGAAATGCCCATGACGGCGCCCAGGATATTATTGAAGTCGTGTGCGATCCCTCCTGCAAGGGTGCCGATGGCCTCCATCTTCTGGGCCTGCCGCAATG
>CAZONI010000105.1:0-11459 GCA_964581175.1 uncultured Desulfobacteraceae bacterium | reverse complement strand
CGTTGGCTTCGGCTATGCGCATAAGCTGCGTGGGAACCGTGGGGATTAAAAAGGGGCGATATTTTCTAATATGCTCCACGAGCGTCGGGATATCTCTCGGGTCGGGCATGAGGATAATCCGGAGACCAAGGTAAGCCGCTGCCTGTTCGGTGTAATGTCCATACGCATGAAACAGAGGAACAGAAAGGAAAACAGAAGCCTTGCCCGCAATTCCCCGGAGCAATGGCTTGAGTATCCAGGGGAGGCCCTGCAGGATGCAGGAATAACGATTGAAATGGGTAACCATGACCCCTTTCGGAATACCGGTTGCCCCGCCTGTAAAGGCCAGTTCACAGAGATCCTCATCGGGATCAATTTCAACCGGGGGTGGCTCCGAGTCGTTCTCTTCCAGAATCTTTCTGAATTCATAGACACCTTTCGGGAGGGTTTTTGACACTTTTTCCCGGTCATAGCCTTCAGTTGAGGTTACGATAATATGTTCGATATCACACTGGTTTTTGACCTCCAATACGCGATCCAGGTGCTCCTCCCGGCAGATGATGATCCTGCTTTTGGAAGTTCCGGCCTCATGCGCGAGCCCTTCAGTTGTTCTCAGGATGCTGGTGGGGACAACCGCACCACCCGATTTTAGAATGGCCCAATCGCTTACGATAAACTCCAAGCAGTTGGGGAGAAATACACATATCCGGTCTCCCTTTCTTGCACCAAGACGGGCTAGGCCTGCCGCGAGCTTGTCCGTTTGAGCCTTTAACCCCCCGTAATTGATGGCCTTTTCTCTGAATAGAACGGCCGTCCGGCCTGCATATTTCTCTGCTGCATCATCCAATGCCTTGAATACAGGTGCTTTCGGGTAGGGGGCGATGCTCTCTTCAAGTTTATAAGGTCCCAACTTATAACTCTTCAGCCAGGGTTTGTTCAAATAGGTCATCGGATTGCTCCCCCCGTACGAAGTTTCTGTATTTGCCTCTGATGCAAGTTCAAATCCGGGCGCGGGTACCCGGGTTTATTCGCCCCACAGGTCCCCGATCAGATCATCCAGGTTCAGCTCCCGCAGTTTTTCACGGCTTGGTATGCCGGTTGCCTTGTCCCATCCGCGGAATTCATAGTAGGCGTCTTTCATCACCTCCAGCGTGTCTGTATCTATCACCATCCCTTTTGCCGGCCCCTCAGGCAGTGGATCTTCCATCAACCGCTTTGGCAGCGTGTCCTCTGCTCTTGTTATTCCCTCTCTTACACAAAATGCCCGTATGAGGTTATAGATTCGCTCGCCGCTTTTCCTGAAGTCGTCAACGGTCAAGTTCCACCCAATAGCGTCGTTGAGGAGATCCAGATAATCCTGGGCCGTCAGAAGGATGCCCATGAACTTACATCCGCCCAAAGCATCGAACATGGTAAGGGCGTTTTCCAGGTCAACCAGGACCTTGGCCTCTTTCGGGTTGGCAACAAAGGGGTCTTCTATTTTGCTGTCATCCACCAGGAGGAAGGGGGCGTCGATAAAGGTGGGTCCTTGCACATAGCCGGTGATATGATCCCCCCCGCGGTTTGCTGTCACATAGCCCAATCCGCATATCTTGGCTGCCCGTGGATCATATGCCGGCAGCTCAAGTCCTTTCACGTTTATGGCAAAATGATCGGATCCATGACCCAGTTTTTGTGACATGACCCTTGTACCCTCCGCCAGCAAGTCACCAATACCTTCCCGCAAGGCTATTTTTTTTACCAGGTCCACAACAAGCCCGGCATCTCCAAACTTGATTTCAAGGCCGTCGGATTGCTCTTTGGAAAGGATCCCCTTTTCATAACATTCCATGGCAAAGGCGATGGTACAGCCTGTGCTAATAGTATCAAGGCCATATTCATTGCAGAGATAATTGGCCTTGGTAACGGCATTCATATCGGAAACATCGCACAGGGCCCCTAATGTGTTGGTTGTTTCATATTCCGGGCCTTCACCCTTCTGCCCTTTCCAGGGACCTTCCTTGATCTCAGTGCCTCTTCCGCAGGCAACCGGGCAGGCAAAGCAATTCACTCCCTTCACAAAAACCTTGTCAGTCAAGGCCTGCGCGCTAACCTCGTCAATTTCTTCAAAAACACCCTGCTGCCAGTTTCGGGTAGGATACCCACCCCTGGCGTTGACCATGTCCGACACCATGTTCGTGCCGAAGGCCTCAAAACCAACCTTCAGCATAGATTCATCCAGCAGGTCGATCTGCCGTTTGGCCGCCTTTTGAAAGGCATCCTTATCTGCTAAGGGAACGGGTGAATTCCCCGCACAGGCGATTGCCTTGAGGCGTTTACTCCCCATGACCGCTCCCAGGCCACACCGGCCGGCTGCGCGGTGGGTGTTGTTCATGATAGCCGCGTATTTGACCAAATTTTCACCGCCCGGGCCTATGGATGCGATGGTCATTTTTTTGTCCGAGGCGTGCTGAATAAGGACTTCAGTTTCTGGTATGTCCTTTCCCCACAGGTGCCCGGCATCGCAAAGTTCAACCTCACCATTTTCTATTTTCAGGTAAACCGGTTCAGCTGAAATGCCTTGGAAAATGATCCCATCATATCCACTTCTCTTGAGGGCAGGCCCGAAAGTTCCGCCCGAATTCGCGTGGCCCCAGATCCCGGTCAAAGGAGACTTGGCAACTACGGAATATCTGCTGGCGCTTGCGGACGCTGTTCCGGTGAGCGGCCCTGCCATGAAAATCAGGAGGTTTTGTGGTCCCAGGGGATCGGTCCCTTTCGGCACCTCTTCATAGAGATATCTGGTCGCCATCCCAGCGCCTCCCAGAAATTTCCTGGCCCAGTCTTCCTGAATGACTTCCTCCTGAATTTTCTTCTCTTCCAGATTGATCCTCAAGATTTTTCCCATGAAGCCGTAGAGCATGATCGCACCTCCATGTTGAAAAGGTTTTGATAATCCTCGACAAATTGCCTCGCCAGGTGGAATCCGACCGAAGGAACTTTTTTTGGCGGCGACCCCCTCATTGCAATGTCTTCATTCTGATTTTTTCTTTGAAAAAATTGGCTTAACCGTCACATTCGGAGAGGGACTGAATGTTCGGGAAGTCCTTGACTAATACGCGTAAAGGGTGTTGGAATAAGGTCATTCTCACACTCGAAAGGATACCAGCCGAGATGGTCTGGAAATGGCCTATTGCGTAATCGTCTTTTATTGGTGTGAAAAGTACTATCAGGTTCTTTGGAATGGATATTAAAATATCATGAAACGGTTGAAAGGTCAAAAGATATGGCATGTTCCCGGAGACACGGGCATTTTGTGGAGTTCAAGAAGGAAATGATACATGAACAGCAACACGAATAGTCTGCCCTCTATGCTGTATGCCGACGCGGAAGGGAATATCTATGATCATCCTTACTACCGGATGGCGGGGTTTTCCGGGGACGGGCCTGCTGATATGCTGAGTGGCGACCTCCTCGCCCTGACGGAATTCAGTAAGCTCTTTTATATCCCCGGATGCCCGCCCGTGGGGCTCGACCCGGAGACCGGGGAGTACGTGACGATACCGGAGGCGGAAACAAAACAGGGGATGTCTCCCTGTTTCGGAGTTGCCGCGTTTTTTGAGCCCGGAATCGTGCGGACGCACCTGCCCGCAGTTGATTACGGGAGCAAGGACTACAACCTCCCCATGTGGGCCTACACGGCCGTGGGATTCAGGGACGATCAATACTGGGCCGCGGGGTTTGTTGTTGAGGACAACTCCCGGTGGGATCCGAGGAATTACGACGACCTGGACCTTGTCCCGGCCATCGAGAGATACAGGGAGGAAGTCCGCGACGGGCCACTCGTGGAGCACCTGGTCCAATGCGCCACGGTCAATCACTGTTTCGCGGCGAAGAACCTCTTCCTCGGGCGGTGGGAGAGCCCCATTCCGGTGAGCCAGGCGTGCAACGCCTCCTGCCTGGGCTGCCTTTCTTTCCAACCCGAACACCTGTGTGAAGAGTCTCACCAGCGACTCTCGTTCCGGCCGTCAAAAGATGAAGTCGTGGACATCACGGTAGCACACCTGGAGCTGGCGCCGCGTGCTATCATGAGCTTTGGGCAAGGCTGTGAAGGGGAGCCGCTGACCGAATATGAACTTATCGCGGAGAGCGTCAGGGAAATCAGGAAACGGACGGGGGCGGGGACCATCAATCTCAACACCAACGGGAGTTGGCCCGACAGGGTGAGACGGGTAGCCGAAGCGGGCCTGGATTCCATCCGCATCAGCCTGAACAGCCCACGGGAGGAGTTCTACCGAGCCTATTATCGGCCGAAAAACTACCATTTCAAGGATGTGGTAGAATCCATTGCAGCGGCCAGGGAGATGGGGCTCTATACCATGGTCAACTACCTGGTATTTCCAGGGATCAGCGACCAGGAAGCAGAGATCGAGGCCATGACGGGACTGGTGGACCTGACGGGACTCAATTTCCTGCACCTCAAGAATCTGTGCATTGATCCTGCGCTCTACCTTGCTGCCGTGCCGGAAGAGAAATCACGGGGCGTGGGAATGAAAAGGATGGCGGATATGCTGAAAAGCGCATGCCCGGACCTGGAGCTGGGCTACTTCAACCAGCCGGTGAGATGAACACTTTGGGCACTAAAGGCCTATGCTTTCCCTGAAGCGCAGGCAATTGGCGCCGCCGTTGTAGTGATCCTCGAAGGTGAGCAGGAAGATGTTGCGGTAGGCCTTTTTGCGGGCAGCCGCCAGGGTCTTGTCCCCGGCGATCACGTGAAGGACCCTGCCGCCATAGGTGACCAGGCCCTTTTCCGGGTCTTCATCGACGCCCGCGAAATAGACGGTTACGCCCCTTTCGAGGTTGTCGAGGCCCAGGACCCGGTGCCCTTTGCCGTAGCGGCCGGGATACCCCTTATTCCACCCCTTAGATGCCTTTGAACGGCCCTCCATGGCGATCACGTCCACGTAGTGCTGGTTGTTCCAAACCTGCTGCATCCGATCCAGGGTGCCATCCCAGACGGCCAGGCCGATCTCGAAGAGATCCGAACTGAGCTTGCGGGCGATGACTTCCCATTCGGGGTCCCCGTGTCTGACGTTGATCTCGAAGACTCCGAGCCGGTCATAGGGGTCGAGATTGAGCCCGAAATAGATGACCCCCTTGTAGGCCCACCCCAAGTCATTGTAAATGGCATTCACCGTGGGGTTGACAATCTCCCTGATGATCCGGTTCACCAGCCAGGGGCTGACCAGCTTGTGAGGACAGTAGCATCCCGTTCCGCCCGTATTCAGGTTTCCCCCGAATTTTTGAATGGATTCTTCGTCTTCCGGATCGAACGCGGGCTTATAGTCCTGGGCGAACATCCTGAGGGGCATACAATGGCTGCCGTCCAGGTATGCGAAGAAGGATATCTCCGTTCCGTACATCCGTTCTTCGATAACCACGCGGTTCCCTGAATCCCCAAATGCCTTCTTGACCATGAGCGTATGGATGGCCGCCTCAGCATCGGGAACATCATCGCACACGATGGCGCCTTTTCCGGCGGCCAGGCCATTGGCCTTCACCACCACCTGGTACCCGATATTCCGGACGTATCGGACGGCCTTTTCAGCATCGTCGAAGACTTGGTATTCGGGTTTGGGGACCCCGATTTTTCTGAGCAGGTCATCGGTGAAGGCGCGATCACTTTCCAGCCGTACATACTCCCTCTTCGGGCCGACCGTACGGATACCCCGCTGGTTCAGGATATCGATCAGGCCTTCGCCCAGGGGGTTTTCTGACCCCACATCCACCAGGTCCACCCGGTTTTCCGTGCAGAAATCCGCAATCTCACCGAACTCCCGCAGGGGAAGTCGTTCGATCACGCCTCTTTTCCCTTTGGGCGTGTGCAGGACGCCGGGATTCCCGGGAGCAAAATAGACCTTTTCCACGTGCTGGCTGTCTCCGTAAGTATCCGCGAGACAATGGTCTCTTCCGCCGGAGCCGTAAACGAGTACCTTCATGTCGCTTCAAACCTCCTGTCGGTAGAGGTGCGCTACTGGCCCAGGTTCATTCCCGGCACGCTCGGAAGGGACATCTTCTGGTATCCTTCGGGAACCGTGAACAGGGAATTTGAGAGGCTGGTTTCCTTGATGTTCTTGATTTCCCGCACCATGCGCCCATTCTGGCCCTCAACGATCATTTTGACGGGGTATTCCAGTCTGGTGGAGATCCACTGGGTCATTTGGGCCCCGGGAGAATCCTTGAACACGAAAAGGTATTTCTTGCACTTGTTCCCGTTGATAGTCTCCTCGCCCAGGTATTTCTTGGTGGCCTTTTTCTCCAGTTCTTTTGGATCTGTCTCCGGGTTGTTGCCCTGGGTCAACTTGGGCAGGTCCATATACATATGCGCGTCAGGCATCAGTATCCAGCCGGTCTCCTTGTTCCCGTCGAATATCATGACCTGTTTCTGGCCCATGGCATTCACTTCCTGCCGGTAGCTATGCCCTTTCACGAATATCTTTCCCTTCATGATCTGCCCGCCGGCGTTGATGGTCATATCGGCCGTGAATTCTGCTGCCGGGCACGGGATGGCCAGCACGAGTGCAGTGAAGAAGGCCGCGAGACAGGTCGTAATCCACCTTAGACAGTGCTTTTTGCGCATCTCATCCTCCTTTTCGTGTAAAAAAACCTCCGGGCAGCCCGCGTTCGGAAGAGTTTCGCTCAAACACTCTTTCTCATGAGGGGCCGGGGATGCGGATTACTGCGGGATTATAGGAAACCGGGCATAGGAGGTCAAGCAATGATTAGTTTCTCTTTCAAGGATGGTGGAAACCCTTCGCCTTGGAGTCGAGGGTTGTTCAGTTGAACGGTTGAGATTCGATTTTTATTGTCAAAATTTTCGTTTTGAGTTTAAATAAACGGGCATAATCATTTCGGCTGCCGGATTCCCGATTTCACCTGCTTATGAATGAAGGCGGGCGCAGCAGAAACCCGTTCGTTCCCATCATGTTTTTGTGGATGGGCACAAGCCGACACTACCAGTATTCAAAAAATCAGTAAACTTGTTTTTCAGGGAAGGGCCTATGGACTGCGAAAGGAAACCGGGCATCAGGGGCAGGATCCGACGGTTCAGAGGCATTACCTGGGTTCTGGGCGTATGCATTGCCTGCGTGCTGGCAGTGACCTGGGGATGCTCAGGAGGCGAGGACAAGTCGCCTGAAGGGAAGAACAAGGTGGTGGTCGCCATAAAGAAACCCATGCCGGAAGCTGCGCCCGAGAAAAAAATGCAGCCGCCGCCGGCGGCACCGCAGAAGCCTTCAGGACTCGAGATTGTCCCGAAAAAGGAGACATCAGCGGAACAGAGAAGCACGGAACAGCAGGCGCCCTCCACACCAGAGGCGGCTGCTCCAGCCAAAGCGGCCCCGGTTGCACAACAGGCCGAAGCGTCGTCGCCGGAAAAGCCCGAAGCCTCCAAGAAGGAAAAACCCGAAATCCCCGCGGTGGAGAAGCCGGAAGCTCCCAAGGTGGCAAAAGGCTTTGTGCGTGTCGGGAAAGGGGAGAGCCTCAGCGCTGTCGCCGCTCGTAAGGATGTGTACGGGGATCCTCTGAAATGGCCCCGGCTGTATCGCCTCAACCTCGGACATCTGGCGACGATCCGGACATGGAAGGATGTCGAGACGAAATCTCTTCCGGAAGGAATGTCCCTGCAGTATGTCCGGTCGGGAGAGGAAAAGGGCGCAGAGCCTCCTTCGGAAGGGAAGTCCTGGGTCATCACCATACTGTCCTGGCAGAGCCCGGGGAAACTGGCGGCCCCGGCCATAAAACTGATACAGAACGGATACCTTGCCTACATCACGAGTGCCGAGGTCAAGGGTACGCACTGGTTGCGGCTTCGTGTGGGATTTTATGGGAGCAAGGCAGAAGCCATGGCGGCCAGGAAAAAGATCCTGGAGATCCTGGGGAAGGATGATTCGTGGGTCGCGCGGGCCGGAAAGGGCGAGCTTGAGGAGTTTGGGGACAGGTGATCAGGTCGTTGCGGAAAAAGGAACTGTGAAAGAGAAAGACATCATCGTGGGGGTGACCGGGGGGATCGCGGCCTATAAGGCCGCCGAACTGGTCCGGCTTCTGGTCAAGGAAGAGGCACGGGTGAGGGTGGCCATGACCGCCCACGCAACGAGGTTCGTTTCTCCGCTCACGTTTGAAGCCCTTTCGGGCAATCGGGTGATCCGGCGTATGTTCGGCGAGGGCGCCGGCGCCATGGACCACATCGCGTGGGGACAGGGCTCGGACCTGATTATTATCGCCCCGGCCACTGCCAACTTTATCGCGAAAATGGCTTTCGGCATCGGGGATGATTTCCTTTCCACCATGATCCTGGCGGCCACTGCCGGAATCCTGGTATGCCCCGCCATGAATACCAGGATGTATGAAAACCCCGCCACCCAGGAAAACCTGGCCCTCCTGCGAACACGCGGAATACGCGTGATGGAACCGGGGGCCGGCCAACTGGCCTGCCGCTACGAGGGCCCGGGCAGGCTGCCGGCACCGCCGGAGATAGTGGAGGAGGCAAGATACGCCCTGTCGGAGCAGGATCTGGCAGGGCTCCGCATCCTGGTGACGGCCGGCCCGACCCACGAGCCCATGGACCCGGTGCGGTACATTAGCAACCGGTCGAGCGGAAAGATGGGGTACGCGCTCGCAAGGGTGGGAAGGATCCGCGGCGCGTCCGTGAAACTGGTGAGCGGACCCACATCCCTTGATGTCCCGCGCGGTGTCGAACTCGAACCGGTGAGCACCGCCAAGGAGATGCGACAGGCTGTTTTGAAGCACTTTCCCGATTGCGATATCGTCGTTATGGCGGCCGCCGTGTCCGACTACCGGCCGCACTCCACCGAAGGCCAGAAGATAAAGAAGGGGCGGGAGACGTTGACCCTGGAACTGGACAGAAATCCTGACATCCTGGCTGAACTCGGGCAATCCAGGAAAGGAAAGAACTGTGTGCTTGTGGGGTTCGCGGCCGAGACCGAGCAGCTTCTTGCCCACGCGGGGAAAAAATTGCAGGAGAAGAACCTGGATATGATCGTCGCGAATGATGTTTCGAGAGAGGATGCCGGATTCGCCGTCGATACGAATGAAGTGAAAATTCTTTTCAGGGACGGACAAATCGAACATCTCCCCCTCATGGGAAAAGAAGACGTGGCCGGCCTGGTGCTGGATTGGGCAAGGACCTTGTGGAATCGTTATGCCGCAGATGGAAAATGAGATTCACCACATAGTCTCCCATATGAAGGAGTGGCTGGGAGTATACCAGGAGATGGGCTTTGATCCCCCTCCTGTCCCCGCGCGAAAAGCGGGTCCTGAAGGCGGAGAAACGAGGTACGGAAGCATCCGGGAAGAGACAGGGTGCCGTATTGAGACACTCGAGGCTCTTCGGGATTTTATCGGAGATTGCAGGCGCTGCAGGCTTCATCTTGAACGCAAGAGACTCGTCTTCGGTAAAGGCAACGCGCGCGCTCGACTTGTCTTTGTAGGAGAAGGCCCGGGAAGAGATGAGGATATTGCAGGGGAGCCGTTCGTCGGCGAGGCAGGCAGGCTGCTGACCCGGATCATAGAAAACGGGATGGGTCTGCGGCGCCGGGACGTGTATATCTGCAACGTGGTCAAATGCCGTCCACCCGGAAACAGGGACCCGGAAAAAGACGAGGTGGAAACCTGTCTCCCCTTCCTCGAACAGCAGCTCCGGATCATTGCACCGGAGGTGATCTGTACCCTCGGACGTATGGCCGCCCAGACCCTTTTAGGGGATGAGTTCAAAGTAACGAGAGACCGCGGCACATGGCGCTCCCACAAGGGGACCCCACTGATGCCCACGTTCCATCCGGCCTATGTCCTGAGAAATCCGGAAGCCAGACGTCCCGTGTGGGAAGATGTAAAGGAAATCATGCGGCGCCTGGGCATGGAGGTGAGGAGGAATGGCTGAAAACCGAACACGCCTCTCCTTGCGTGCGGCACTTGCCCTTGCTTTTTTTGTTTGCGTTATTCTCCTGTGGTGGCCGGGAAGGGCCGTGGCAGCGGGCGAGGCGCTGATCATTGAGCTGGAAGGATCCATTAATCCCGGAACTGCCCTGTATGTGACCAAGGGGCTGCAGGAAGCAGAGAAAGAGGGCGCCCGGGTGGCAATCCTTCGCCTCGATACCCCCGGCGGACTGGGCTCATCCATGCGGACGATCATAAAGGCAATCCTGAACTCGCCTGTCCCCGTGGCGGTGTGGGTCGGGCCCAGGGGCGCCGGGGCCGCTTCGGCAGGTGTCATGGTTACGATCGCGGCCCACGTGGCAGCCATGGCGCCGGGCACGAACATCGGCGCCGCCCATCCCGTGACGGCGGGGGGAAAAGATATCGGGAAAACCATGAACGAAAAGGTTGTGAATGACATGGCTTCTTACGCGCGGGGAATCGCCAGAGAGAGAGGGAGGAACGAGGAATGGGTGGAAAAGGCCATTCGGGAAAGTGTCTCCATCACGGCCGAGGAGGCGGTAAAAAAACATGTCGTTGATTTCATAGCCAGGGATGTGGACGAGCTTCTCACGAAAATGGACGGGCGGACAGTAACCGTAAAAGGGAAAGAAGTGGTACTGAAAACAGCCGGTCTTAAAAAGGTGTATTATCACCAGGGCTTCCGCGATCGTGTTCTCGAGACCATCAGCGATCCCAATATTGCCTATATCCTCATGATGATCGGGCTGGCCGGGCTCTATTTTGAGCTTGCCCATCCAGGAGCCATTTTCCCGGGGGTTGTCGGCGGCATTTCACTGATTCTTGCCTTCTATTCATTCCAGACCCTCCCGGTAAACTATGCCGGACTCCTCCTTATCGTCCTCGCCATCATCTTTTTCATCGCAGAAATAAAGGTGGCGAGTTACGGCATGCTGTCCCTCGGCGGCCTGATTTCTCTGGTGCTCGGATCTATTATGCTTTTTGATAACATGCGAGTATCACTGCAGTTGATGATGCCCACCATTGCCCTGATCGGGGGCTTTTTTGTGGTGGTCGCCGGACTTGCTTTCCGGGCCTACCGGAGCAAGCCGAAGAGCGGATCGGACGGCCTTATCGGCGAAGTCGGACTCGTTAAAAAGAAGATAGACCCCGAAGGGCTGATTTTCGTTCATGGAGAGTACTGGCGGGCGATTGCAGATAACCCCATTGAGCCGGACGAGCCGGTGGAAGTGACCGGAATGGAAGGGCTCATCCTGAAAGTTCAGAAGAAGAGTGATAATGTCAAATGATTGATTCCGGCTTATCCGCTTGTGGCGGGCATGTCCGGACAAGGGAGGACAGCATGTTTTACATACTAGCAGTTGCTTTGATCGTTCTTTTTCTGGCCTCTGCCATCAAGATCCTCAGGGAATACGAGCGGGGTGTCATTTTCCGTCTCGGCCGGGTCATCAAGACAAAAGGACCGGGCGTCATCATCCTCATCCCGGTAGTGGATAGGATGGTCAAGGTGAGCCTGCGCCTGGTGG
>CAZONI010000104.1:0-11562 GCA_964581175.1 uncultured Desulfobacteraceae bacterium | reverse complement strand
ATGCACACGATACACGGAAGGGCCGTGGCCTTTGCCACCGGCGTCAAGATGGGGAGACCGGACTTAAAGGTCATTGTCCCGATGGGGGACGGGGATGCGCTGGCCATAGGGGGAAACCATCTGATTCACGCTGCACGAAGAAACCTGGATTTGACCGCCATTATCATGAACAATCGGATCTATGGAATGACCGGCGGACAATTCTCCCCTATGACACCCTTCGGCGAGAAAGGGACCACTGCGCCTTTGGGGAATGTTGATCACGCGTTTGATATCGTGGGACTTGCAAAAGGGGCCGGCGCGTCTTTTGTGGCCAGGACGACAACCTATCATGTGCAGGAAATGACCAGGTTTCTTGCAAAGGCTATCGAGCACCATGGCTTTTCGGTGGTGGAAGTGATGAGTCAGTGTCCCACGTACTATGGTCGCAAAAACCGGCTCGGCAGCGCCGTCGACATGCTGGAACGGTACAGGGACGGAACTGTTTCGAGAGGTTCTAAGAAAGCAGCCGGGAGTCACGATCTCATTGAGCGCGGTATTTTCGTCGAAGAAGATCGGCCGGAATACTCCAGCGAATATTCGACCCTGGTGAATCGATACACAGGGACGAACGAGAGCGAGGAAAGATAACGTGACCCGCATACTGTTTGAACCTTGCCCGGATGACAGCCCCGGAGGCGAGCGCTCATGATAACGAGAAGGATTGTCTTTACCGGTTCCGGGGGGCAGGGTGTGATAACAGCCTCCATTATCCTGGCCGAGGCGGCTGCCATCTATGAAGGCCTGAATGCCGTGCAGACGCAGGCTTACGGTCCCGAGGCACGGGGGGGGACCACCAGGTCGGACGTAGTGCTCTCCAGGGATCCGGTTCGCTATCCCAAGGTGACCCACCCCGATTACCTGGTCTGCCTGACACAGGAGGCATACAACAAGTTCTCCGGTATTATCAGGCCGGGCGGGACCTTGCTGACGGATACCAATTATGTCAAGCTTGAGCGCAGGGTGGACGCACGGCAAGTGGAGTTGAGCATGTATAAGGCGGTCCTGGAAGAGATCGGGAAACCCATTGTCTTCAATATCTGCATGCTCGGAGCCTTGATCGGCCTGACCCAGATGATGAAGGTGGAAACCCTGGAAAAAGTCCTGGAGAAGAGGATCCCTCCTGATTTTATGGAAATGAATCGGCAGGCCCTCCGGTTGGGTATGAGACTTGCTGAAACTCAGAGTGATATTTGATTAGTATCTTACGAGCAACATTATGTTCAGAATACGCGGGGGATCTTTCATTCCACCGTATTCAATGCCAAATGAAAAAATCCCAATGCCAAATCAATGCCCAATTCCCAATGCCCAAATCGAACGAAAACTTAAGTTGTGTTGAAGTGCCCCGCGATCGTTCAGAAGTAATACGCTTTGTCTTTTTATCATTCAGATTTTATTTGGCATTTGAGCTTTGATATTTGACATTTTCAGCCTGTTATCCTCCTCTGACAACGAATCAGATAGCCGGCCATTCTCCATCCAAGCCTTGCTATCTTTGCTCACCCAGACCGTATTCCTTGATTTTGGCGATGAGGATGGGCCTGCTGATTTCAAGGATTTTCGCAGCCTGGGTTCGGTTTCCGTCCGTTATTTTCAGTGCCTTTTGAATGAGATGCCGTTCCAGTTGCTTTGACGCCTTTTTGATGGAGAGGGCATCTTCCGGCGACAGGCCGGGAGGAAATTCCCGTTGTTCGGCGATCACTGATGGGAGTTCCAGCGGGGTGATCCAGTTTCCCTTCGCGAGGAGAACGGCTCTCTCTATCACATTCTCCAGTTCCCGTACATTTCCGGGCCAGGGGTGTTCCATCAAAAGGGGCATTGCTTCGGAAGAAAGACCCTCGATGTTTTTTCTGATTCTCTTGTTGAACAGGTCGATAAAGTATCCCACCAGCAAAGGAATGTCGCCGCGCCGCTCTCTGAGAGGCGGAAGGTGGATCGGCAGAACATTGATGCGATAGAAGAGGTCTTCTCTGAACCTTCCCTCTCTCACCTCTTCAGCCAGGTCTCTCGCCGTGGCCGCGATGATGCGGACATCAACCTTCTGTGATCCGACGCCTCCCAACGGAGTGATCTCTTCTTCCTGGAGCACACGCAGCAATTTGACCTGAAGAGGGAGCGGGAGTTCACCTATCTCGTCCAGGAACAGGGTCCCGCCGTCTGCTTGATCAAAATGCCCCGGCTTGTCTTTCAGGGCATCGGTAAAGGCCCCTTTCTTGTATCCGAACAGTTCGCTTTCCAGAAGATTCTGGGGAATGCCGCCGCAGTTGATACTGACGAGCGGGGCGGAGGATCGACTGCTGTTCGTGTGTATGGCCTTGGCTATCAGTTCCTTTCCTGTCCCGCTCTCTCCCGTGATCAGGATGGTGGTCTTGTGATCTGCCACGGTCTGCACAAGATCGAAGACCTTCGCCATTGACTCGCTTCGGGCGATAATGTTTCCGAAAGAATATTTCTGTTCAATTCTTTTGATCTGTGTCTTGAGCCGGACGTTTTCCTCTTTGAGCCGCTCCCGCTCTTCGGCCTTTTTCAGAGTGAGGAGGACCTCGTCGGTCTTGAAGGGCTTGGAGATGTAGTCATAAGCCCCCTTCTTGATGGCTTGAAGCGCCGTCTCAATGGTGCCATAGGCGGACATCATGATGTACGTCTTCTCCGGGTAAGAGGTGATCGCTTTTTCGAGGAAGGCCATTCCGTCCATTTCGGGCATCCTGATATCACAGAGGATAAAATCAAAGCTGCCGGTGGCCATTATCCCGAGCGCTTCCTTGCCGTTTGTTGCACTGGCGACCTCGTAGCCCTGCTTGCCGAGCATGGTTTCCAGCATGTGCCGCATGTTCTTTTCGTCATCAACAACAAGGACCCGGCTTTGTGCCATCAATCTTCCCCTCCGGCGTTCGACTCGCTGCAGTCTCTGTCATTTTTGCCTTGGCAGACCGGAATGTCAAGAGTGATGGTTACCCCTGGACCACGATTATTTTGTGCCCGGATGGTCCCCCCCAGTTCCCTGATGATGGTATAGGAGACGGAGAGGCCAAGGCCGGTTCCCTTCCCGGGAGGTTTGGTGGTATAGAACGGATCAAATATCCCGGCCAGATCTTCTTCAGGGATCCCGGTACCTGTATCCTTGAATTGAATCCTGAGTATACTTTGGGCATTGAACGTTCTGATCTTTAAGGATTTTTCCTTTTCCATGGCATCTGCCGCGTTCATGATGATATTGAGGAACACCTGCTGAAGCTGATTGGGGTCCGCCCATACAACGTCCCTCTGAGCGTCGAAACGGGTTTCCCGGTCGATACCGGCCATCAGGGGCTGGGGCTCCAGCATTTTGAGGGTCGCAAGGAGTACCTCGTGGACGCTCGTTTCTCCGGGTTCCCCGCCGGCGGGTCTCGAGAAGTCCAGAAGCTGGCGGATGATGCCATTGATGCGGGTGATTTCTGTCTCGACCCGGTCAAGAAAGTCCCATCTTTCAGGAGAGGTGAGATCATCTCTCTTGAGGAGTTCCATATATCCGAGAATGATGCCTATCGGATTGCCTATTTCGTGGGCAATGCCCGTCGCCAGGCGGCCTACCGAGGCCAGTTTTTCTGATTTGATCAGTTCCGCCTGCGTCTTCCTGATTTCTTCGTTGGCCTTTTCCAGGGAAGCAATGTGGGTCTGCAGTTCTTCCTTGTTTTCTTCAAGGCGGTTGAGCATCATCTTCAGCGATCTGTTGAGCTGCCCCATTTCATTTTCTGAAACGTCGGGGAAAAGGGGGAGGGATTCCCCTTTTCTGAAGGCTTCGGTAATATGGAGGAGCTTGTGCACGGGATTTACCACTGAACGGGACAGGAGGTAAGTACCCACACAGATCAGGACCAGGGTATTGAGGAGGATATAGACAAGGATGAATTTTTCGGAACGCCGTATCTCCTCGTAAACACTCCGAAGGCTGCTCCAGACCGCAATGCTTCCCGCAAGACGTTGTCCGTCAAAGAGGGGAGCACTCATGATGGCACTCTCGCTGGCTAGCCACAGGACGCCCCAGGCCTGTCCGGAAAACCGGGTCACTTCCTTTCCGGTGACCAGGGCCTGTCGCGCCTGTGCAATTCCCTTTTTTGCTATCTCTCCAGGGGGGCCGAACGTCAGGAAGACTGCCCCTTGCCGGTCCATCATGGCCGCTCCTGCGAAGCCGGCAGTTCGGATGAGCCGCACCATTTCATCCTTTCCCGGGAACTCGGCAGGATTCGCTCTTCGGGCTCCGACTGCGACAATTCGCGCCTCCTTGAATCCTAGGCTGAGTGCCTGGGTGAGCAGGCGTCCCTGCTTGAGTTTTTCGTGAATGAACGCTTGCTCCTGGAATTTGAGCATGACAACACTGATCAGAAGCATGGCAGCCACGATAAGAAAGGCCAGCTGGGCAAGTATGCTGACACGCAGGCTGTTCCTGAGAAATCTCAAAGCCACTCCTCACACGAGAAAGAGAAAACTAACCGCCTACAGCCCATCTTCCTGTGCAGTTACAGAAAGAGATGGGAGTACCATCTCAGGATCTGCGGGCCGAAAAAAAAGTAGATGATGGCACCCAGAGAGAGAAACGGCCCAAAGGGAATTCTCACCCGGTAGCCTTTTCCTGCCAGCATGAGGGCTCCGCCGCCGATCGCGATGCCTGAGAGGGAGGACAGGAGAACGATAAAGGGAAGCGCGCGCCATCCCATCCAGGCGCCGATCATGGCCAGAAGCTTGACATCCCCACCCCCCAATCCATCTCTCCCCGTCACTTTTTTGAAAACCAGTGCGATGAGATAGAGGATCCCGCCGCCTCCTGCTGCACCGATAAGTGAATCCACCCAGACCACATGTCCAGGAATGAAAGAGACCGCTATGCCCGCAAAAATGCCTGGAATTGAAAGGATATCCGGGATGATTTGGTGGTGGAGATCTATGAAGCTGATCAGAACCAGAGAAATAATGAACAAAAATGATAAGATATATTGATAACTCAATCCATATCTGATAAAAAGTGCCATGCTCAGGAGTCCCGTCAGGAGTTCAACCACCGGGTAGTGTACGGGGATTCGCTGATGACAGTATCTGCACTTTCCGCGGAGAAAAATGTAGCTTACTACGGGGATATTGTCGTAAAATTTGATTCTACGGTCACAATTGGGGCAGCTCGATGGCGGAAAGATGATCGATTTTCCGAGGGGAATCCTGTAAATACAGACATTCAGGAAGCTTCCGAAAATCAGCCCGAAAAGGAACGAAAAAACGATTATCACGGTGTTTGATTCCATTCTGGTTCCTTTGTTCTTGTGCCGGTTTATCCGGGTTAGGATTTCAAAAGATGAATATCAGCAAGTCCCCGCAGGGACCGCGAAAGAAGGCCCTCATTCTTGCTATCAACGCGGAGAATCCTCAGCTCCGCCTGGTAAAAAGGGTTGCCGAAATACTGGAACAGGGTGGACTGATCGCCTACCCCACGGATACCTTTTACGGGATCGGCTGCGACCTTTACAATAAGAAAGGGATCCGGCAGATCTACAGGATGAAGAACCGGCCCCTCAAGAAACCATTCTCTTTCGTCTGTGAGAGCTTGAAGGGGATCAGCCAGTATGCCAAAGTATCCAATTACGCGTACAAGACCATGAAGAGCCTTCTGCCCGGACCGTACACCTTTGTCCTGGAAGGAACCAAGCTGGTCCCGAAAATCATGTTGACGCAGAGAAAAAGCGTGGGTATCCGTGTCCCCGACAACAGAATATGCCTGGCGATCGTTGAGGCCCTTGGAAGGCCGATCATCAGTACCAGTGCCGGATATGATGACACTGATGCCATCGAGGAAGCCTATGGGACCTTTCTCGATGTCATTATTGACGGCGGAATCATTTATCCAAACCCGTCAAGCGTCGTTTCTCTCATTGATGACATACCGGAAGTGATCAGAAAAGGGAAGGGGGATGTGAGCCGCTTTATCTGAGAGCGGGATTGAGGCCGCCCTGCCAGATATAACCCACCTCTGTCCGGGTATTCTGCACCCATTTCAGCAGGGAACGTGAAGCCGAGTCAAACAGGAGGTCCCACAATTTTATTCCGCGTCTCTCGGGGTACACCAATGTCACATCTCCCCTGATTCCCGTCATCTTTTTGGCCAGTATCACGGCATCCTGAAAATTACCGAGGAAATCCACCAGACCCAGTTCTTTTGCCTGTTCCCCCGAGAAAATCCTGCCGTCGGCTATGGCCTGCACTTTTTCTCGCGCAAGGTGCCTGCCGTCGGCAACGGCCGTGACGAACTGGCGCTTTATGTCGTTGATGACTCCTTGGAGAATGACTTTGTCCTTGTCGGTGAGACTTCTTTGAGGATAGCCCATGTCCTTGTATTCACCACTCTTGAGGACTTCCAAATTGACGCCTATCTTGTCCAGGAGCCCCTTGAGCTGGACGAACTCCATGATGACGCCGATGCTCCCGGTGATGGTCCCGGGATTGGCAACGATTTTGTCTGCCGCAGCAGCGACATAAAAACCACCGGAGGCGGCGACGCTCCCCATGGAAGCGACGACCTTCTTCGTTTTTCTCGTTCTCTCCAGTTCCTTGTAGATTTCCTGGGAGGGGCCCACCCCTCCCCCGGGAGAATCGATCCTGACGATAATAGCCTTGATAGCCTTGTCTTTTCTAAACCTGATGATCTGGGAAATGATCGGTTGCGAGTCCACAATGGCACCGCTGATGGAAACCACCCCTATTTTCTGGGCAAAGGAAATGTGAGATGTCGGGGAGACGAATTTGACAACAACAACGGCAGTGGTTCCCAGCACCAGTGCGAAGGCCGCGATAATGAGAAGCACAATCAGTATAGAATGCTTCTTTTTTGCCATTTATTGCGATGCCTGGTCCGGTTCTTCTACAGAACCATCCGGGTCGTGAGCTTGGCTTTCCTCGGATTCCGGATCTGCGTCTGGTTCGATTGCGGCCTCAGGAGTCTCTTTTATGTCTCCCGCGTTATCCTCTCCCTCGTCGTCTTCAGGAAGAGATTGCTTTTGAAGATTCATCATTTCTTCCTTCAGGAGGTCCCCGAGGTTGGATGTGGCTCCTCCATGGTTATTGAGGTAGCTGGTATAGGCGGCTTTTTCAGACGTTTCTTCGAGCTTCCGGATGGAAAGACCGATTTTTTTGTCTTCCGGGGACACGTTGACCACTTTTGCCTGGATGACATCGTCTACCTGGAAACGTGAAAGACTATGCCCCTTCTTATCTTTCGGCAATTCGGACACATGGATCAGACCTTCGATGCCCTCTTCCAGTTCTACAAATATACCGAAATCAGTAACATTGGTTACGGTCCCGGTGACGCGCGTGCCCGCTTTGTATTTCACGGGTATTTCATTCCACGGATCCGACACGAGCTGCTTGATACCCAGGGAAAATCGTTCATTGCCCTTGTCGATATTCAGGACCACGGCCTGCACTTCCTGCCCCTTCTTGTACACCTCAGAGGGGTGTTTGATCCGCCTGGTCCATGAAATGTCTGAGATGTGAACGAGCCCGTCAATCCCTTCATCAATACCGATAAAGATACCGAAGTCCGTGATGTTCTTTATTTTCCCTTCGATAGTCGTTCCCACCGGATATTTTTCCGCGATGACGTCCCAGGGGTTTGGCTCCACCTGCTTCATGCCGAGAGAAATGCGCTTCTTGTCCGCATCCATGTGGAGCACCATGACATCGACGATTTCCCCTACGCTCAGCAATTGTGATGGATGGCGGACTTTCCTTGTCCAGGACATCTCGGAGACATGGATCAACCCTTCCACTCCTTCCTCTATCTCCACGAAGGCGCCGTAGTCCGTGAGGCTTACCACTTTTCCCTGGATTCGAGTGTCTGAAGGATATTTTTCCGCTGCATCGCTCCATGGATCAGGGGTCAGTTGCTTGACGCCGAGGGATACGCGTTCCCTCTCGCGGTCAAAACTGAGGACCTTGACCGTGATCTTGTCTCCCACCTGATACATCTCAGACGGGTGACCAACGCGGCCCCATGACATGTCGGTGATGTGCACGAGGCCGTCAATCCCCCCGAGATCCACGAACAGGCCATAGTCGGTGATATTCTTTACGGCTCCCTCCAGGATTGCGCCCTCCTCCAGCACTTTCAGGGTATTTTCCCTGAGCGACATCCGCTCCGCCTCCAGGATAGCCCTCCTGGACAGGACGATGTTGCCTCGCCGCTTGTTGTACTTGACAATCTTGAACTCGTGGTCGGTGCCGACCAGCGAGTCCATGTCCCTGATGGGTCTGAGGTCTACCTGCGAACCCGGCAAAAAAGCCTGGAGACCTATATCAACGGAGAGTCCGCCCTTGACGCGGGAAATGATTTTGCCCTGGATCGTGCGGTCCTCTTCGTAGACCTTCTTTATTTCGTCCCATATTTTTATTTTCGCAGCCTTTTCTTTTGAAAGGATGATAAGACCGTCCTCATTTTCCTTCCTCTCCAGGAGAACTTCTACCTTATCACCCACCCTGGCTGTTGTATTTCCTTGAGCATCTATGAATTCTTCGATGCGAATCTGCCCTTCAGACTTGTAGCCGATGTCTACCAGGACAAATTCTTTATCTATCTGCACGATTTCTCCTTTTACAACCTCGCCCTCCTGGATGCTCCTGAGACTTTCCTCGTAGAGTTCCATGAAACTGGTGCCCTCGGACTGCTTCTCTTCACCCGGAGTTGCACCGCCGGTTGTTTGAGATAACTCGTTGCTTTCACTAACACTATCTGTATCTGCCATATTGTTGTCACCAATGTTTTTTCCCATAATTTCGTCTGTTCCTTTTCCCATTTAACCAAGTACCCCCTGCTTCTTTTAGCCTTTCAGGCAAGCTTAACCTTTGATAAATAGCAAAAAATTATAAAAGATTCAACTTTTATTTTTCCGGGAGGGCTCGACTGTCTCCTGCGAGTCCCCGCGAAAGCACCACCTCGTTCTTTCCTCTCCATGACTCCGGGCTCTGTGGTCCTTTCCGTTTTGCTGTATCATTATTTTTTTAGCCGGGCCATGATCAGGCGAATGACCTCCTCCGGTTTCATCTCTGATGAATCAATGATGAACGCATCCCGGGCCGGTTTCAAGGGCGCGAGCTTCCTTGATTGATCCTGCCGGTCCCTTTTTTTCAGCAGCGTTTCTACCTCCTCGAAAGCGACATCTTCACCCCGTTCCCGGCGTTCAAGGTATCTTCTTCGGGCACGCACATCGGGTCTTGCCGTGAGGAAGAACTTGTTCTTGGCGTGCGGGAAGACAACGGTCCCCATATCCCTTCCCTCTGCGACCACGTTGATGCCTCGAGCCAGACGTCTCTGGAGATCAGTCATGGCAAGCCGAACCTCCTTGACCGCCGACACGGTGGACGAGGAGATATCCATCTCCGGACTGCGTATGGCCAGGGAAATATCCTCACCATTGAGAAGAAGCCGGCTCCCGTCTATGGTGACTTCAAAGCGGAGGTCCATAGCACGGCAGAGATCACCAAGCCCGGGGCCCTGATCAAGCGGGATATGGTTTCTTTCGGCGGCCAGGGCCACGGCCCGGTACATGGCGCCCGTATCAAGATACAGAAATCCCAGGTTTTTCGCCAGGAGCCTGGCGATAGTACTCTTCCCCGACCCTGCCGGGCCGTCGATAGTAATAATTTCGCTCACGAAATTACAGAACCTTTCCAAGGACCTTTTTCAAGGCTGTGATGAATCGCTCATTTTCCTGCGGGAGCCCCGCGTTTATCCGGATATACTCCGGGAGACCATAGCTGTCCATAGCGCGGACGATAACGCCTTCATACAGGAGTCTCTCATAGATCTCCTTGCCGCCGGAGGGGACTTTTATCAAAAAGAAGTTTGTTTGCGTGGGAAGGTATTCGAGACCCAACCGGTCCAGGTGCTCCTGCAGGAAGTCCAGACCCTCGTGGACCGTCTTCAGGGTCCGATTCACGAAGTCCTCATCATTCAACGCCGCGGTAGCGGCCGCTTGGGCGAGGCTGTTCGCGTTAAAGGGCTGCCGGACGCGATTGATATAGTCCGCGATCTTTTCCGACGTGAATCCATATCCTATTCGGAGCCCTGCCAGGCCGTAGAGCTTCGAGAAGGTCCTGAGGACGATGATGCCGGGATGTCTTTCCAGGAACAGGATGCCGTTGGCAAAGCGGGGGTCGGTGACGAATTCCATGTAGGCCTCGTCCAGCACCACAACCACGTCTTCGGGGATATCCTTCAAAAAATCGTCCATCTCCTGAGTCCTCAGAATAGTCCCGGTTGGGTTGTTCGGGTTGTTTACAAAGAGCACCTTTGTCCTGGGGGTAACCGCATCCGCGATGCCCTTAAGATCGAGGCCGAAGCCTGTGAGGGGCACGGAAATCATCTTGCATCCGGCCCCCATTATGATTTTCTCATAGACGAGAAATGTGGGAAAGGCCTGGACAGCCTCGTCTCCCGGTTCCAGAAAGGTACGAACGATTAATTCGATGAGTTCGTTGGACCCATTCCCCAGAAGAATCCGGTCCCGGGAAAGAGAGAATTTCTCACTCAGCCTGGATTTGAGGTAGTACCCGCTGCCGTCGGGATACCGATGGAGCGTCTCAAGCCTCTCACGAATCGCAGCCAAGGCTCTCGGCGACGGACCGAGAGGGTTTTCATTGGAAGCCAGTTTGATGGAGTTTTGAATGCCAAGCTCCCGTTCCAGTTCTTCAATAGGCTTCCCGGGCGGATAAGGTATAAGATCTTCTATGCCCGGACGGACCAATCTCTTCATTCCGGTTCTCCTCCATTCGCCGCCCCGCTCCACGGTCGATATGACGCCGCGTCGAAAGAGCACGGTTCTCCTGCATTTCCGGCAAAATCGACTTATATCTCAAAACAGGAGGAAAGTAAACCGCTGCTCTTGCTCATTTCACTTGACTTCATTCTACTGATGGACTATTTTTTCAAGACTACCTTGGTAACAGTCTTTTATCTCACTAATATCAGCAATGAGGGGGAAATGAACAAATCACAACTGATAGAGGCGTTGGCAAAGGCTGAGGACCTGCCTTTGAAAAGGGCCGAAGACGTGGTGAATACGGTTTTTGGCGATATGGAAGGGGCCCTGGCGGCAGGAGAACGGGTTGAAATCAGGGGACTCGGCAGCTTCAAAATCAAAGAGTATGAAGGTTACAAAGGCCGGAACCCCAAGACGGGCGAGGTTATTGAAGTCGGTCCTAAGAAACTCCCCTTCTTCAAGGTAGGAAAAGAACTGAAAGAAAGAGTGGACGTTTTCTAGAGTCTTCTCGGAACCTTGGTCGTGCTAGGCGGGGAGCTAGCGGTGCCCCATAGCCCGAAATCCGCTCATGCGGGGTCGAACGTCCTTCAGGAGAGCCCTGATTCGGGGTGTTTCAAACCACTCGAGGGAAGGAGATGGACCTCACGTGACAGACGCTTATGAACCCCGTCAGATCCGGGAGGAAGCAGCGGTAAGTAAGAGAGTTTGTGTCGTGAAGGAATCTACCTCTGATTTCCCG
>CAZONI010000103.1:0-11603 GCA_964581175.1 uncultured Desulfobacteraceae bacterium | reverse complement strand
CAGCCGTGCACAGTCAAGGGCAACCACCGATTTGTCAGACATATCGAAGGTTTTTAAGACGGATGATAATTGCAGCTTCTGGATGGGTATCTCAGGTTTGAATCATTGAATCATCAAAAAGGCATAAAATCATAGAGATTCCCTTTTCTATTCCGTGGATTTGTTTGAAGTGATCAGGGTGAAAACACTGTTCGTTCTTCCTTGCTCTCTTCTCGCTTCCCAATTTGTGTTGATGTTAAACCGTTTTTGGAGCGACAACCTTTCTACATATTTCATTTTATAGCTAATATTCGTTGCTATAATGACAATATTAATTGACAAATATAGAAAACCATAGTAATATTAGATCTAAAATTAGGTACCCGAGATGGAGATAGATTGGAAGCAATAGAATCAGAAAAAAGGAACATTCAGGAGATTAAGCGGGATAGGTTTGTCCGAATTGTGGAGCGTCGCGTCAACAAGGTATTGCGTCACCTTGATAGCTTGGGTAAGTGTTCCAATAAGAAGAATTATGAATATTCCGCTGAGAACGTGAAGCAAATATTCGATGCGATTGAGAAAAAAATAAGAGAAGTCAAAACGATGTATAAGGATTCGGATGCCCAAAGCAATACTTTTTCCCTGAGGGACCGATAGATGGATCAAGCAAAGCCCAGAGAAATGAGTAGCTCTTTTTCTAATATAGAAATTGTAACCCTGGCCGTATACCTTCTTGGTGGAGACATAAGCCACCAAGACACAGAAGACATCGCGATAAAGGTCAATGAACTTGCACCCGGCCGGTTCACATGGAAAAAATATCAAGAGCAGATTAACATTGATAATGTTCGAAAACGCCTGTCCGACGCCAAGAATCCTAAAAAAGGGGGATATCTAGCTGGTTCATTTAATGAGGGATGGCTTCTAACTGAGGAGGGGCTGAGATTTGCGAAGAAACAGGCAAGAGAGCTTAAAGACACCGACATTTCCAGGCCGCCACTAAATCCAAAAGAGATCTCGTGGCAAAGCCGCGAAAAGAAACGGATGCTAGCCTCAGTCGCCTTTGAAAGAATAAAGGCAGATAAATCGGACGCTGTGACACTTCAAGAAGCCGAGACCTTCTTCAGATTGGACGAATACGTCTCTGGAAAAGCTCGCGAAAGGAAAATCATCCGGTTCGTCAACGCGTTTGGAGACGATCCTCAATTGGGCAATGCTCTCAAAACCTTAGCTAAAAAGGTGAGGGAAAATGACAAAATCAGAATCGGCTGACAAGCAAATCTTCGTTAAGAGTCACGTGCCTAGAGACCTTCTTCAAAATGCAGCAATATTCAAGAATTCCAGACTTGTAGTATGGGAATATGTAGCCAATGGCCTGGACTACATAGACGAAAGCACTAATCCACTCGTCATCGTTAAGCTCGATAATCGCAAGAAACGAATAACAATCGCTGACAACGGTCGTGGGATGGACATCGATGGCCTGAAGAATTTTTTTGTAATGCACGGCGAAAACATAGACAGAAAAAAAGGCCGACCAGGAAGAGGGAGGTTCGGCACAGGTAAGTCTGCCGCCTTTGGAATTGCGGACACCCTACGGATCACAACTGTACGCAACGGCAAGCTCTCGAAGGTTTATCTAACAAGAAAGGACATTAAGGAGATGGGTTCGGAGGATCCCATACCAGTCCACGTTGAAAACCTAGAAGAGCCCATAAATCAGCCAAACGGAACAATGGTAGAGATTGAAGACATTCATATTAAGTCCCTAGACCAACCGGGAGTAATTCAATTCATTGAAAGGCACCTCGTACATTGGCATAACGCAAACGTCATAGTGAACAACCACATATGTGAACTGAAAATGCCCGTGGCAGTGGATACCAGAACATTTCGATCCAAACCACCAATTAGCGAGAAAATAGGAGATGTGACCTTAACTATCAATATAGCTGGTGAGCCCCTCGATAAAGACCTATGTGGTGTCGCAATCTTCGCCAATGGTGTGTTACACGAAACGACGCTAGCCGGGCACGAAGGACGCCCGATGACACAATACATGTACGGGGAAATAGACGTGCCCAAACTAGATGAAGACACAGGTCCCATACCTCCCTTCGACCTAACCCGCTCAATGCAACTCAACCCAAGCAACGAACTTGTTCAAGCAACATACGCCTTTATCGGACTGGAAATCGATCAAATAAGAAGAGAACTTGAAAAGAATGAAAAACAAAGAAAGGCCACAGAAGAAGCCAAAAAGCTCGCTCAGCAAGCAGATTCAATAGCACGAGTCATAAACGAGGACTTCCATGATTTCCAACAACGAGTCGCTAGGGCAAAAGCAATGGGTGGCACCGGCTTCGATCCCGGGCCCCAAAAAAATAAAGCCGGCTCAGACCCTACCCGCCTCGCCTTTGGCTCACAAGAACCCGCTAAGATCATCTCACCAACAGGAGATCCTGGCTCGGAAGGAGGCACCAGCTCGGGCGGCAAAGAACCTCGCACCATTCAGCCACAGGTCACGCCAGCCCCACCTGAAGCAGAAAAGCTCGGGAGACTAGCAGGTGGCTCGGGCTCACGAACAATTTCGCGTGGCGGCTTCAAAGTGGAGTTTAAGCCAATGGGCACTGACACAAACAGAGCGCTCTATAGCTCCTCAGAAAGGGCCATATACATCAACATAGACCATCCTCAGCTCGTCGCCGCCAAAGGAACCAATCCGATCGAAAACCCAATCTTCCAGCGCCTCGCCTATGAGGTTGCATTTTCTGAGTATGCAATCGCACTATCAGCAGAACTAAATGAAAATGACGAATATTCAGATACTTCGGACCCAATAGTCGATATCAGAGAGACAATAAACCGTATAGCTCGCAAAGCAGCGCCACTATATTCGATCAATTGAAACAATAAGCTCGGGCTCCACAAAGTAAATTATAAAATCTTAAAACTAAAAAAAGATAATTAATGACAGCTGACCTGAAGGATCTGATCAGGGCATTTAAGATTGAGGGAGACAGGATTGAAAAAGCGCTCCGCTCAAAGGATCCAATGAGCTTTATACTAGCTGCCAAAGAAATGGAGATATTGCTCCCAAGAATAGGCCAAGAACTGGGGCTCCAGACACTCAGTCCCAGCCAGTCTTACAACCAGCAGCTGCCCCTCGACTTCCCATTAAGACAATCGCAAAAAGCCCGAGAACTGGACCTCTCTATCCCTCCTGCCAAGGGCCTAAGAAAAAGTCGTATCCACTATGTGGAACAACTAATACAAATAACTGAATCAGAACTCCTAAAAATACCCAACCTAGGATACAGATCCGTAGACGAAATCAAGAAAAAACTTGCCCAAATTGGCTTAGTTCTGGCCGCGGACCGAGATGACAGGCCCCAGCTAGAGAGAACGAGACTCAGCAAACAAGATTTTGCAAACCTTGTCCGAGGAGTCGAGGAATTAGACCTATCCGTGAGGGCAAGCAAATGTCTTGAACAGCTGGGCATAAAATACATCGGGGACCTAGTCCATGCCAAAAAGGAAGACCTACTAGAAAGTAAGAACTTTGGCCGTCGCACTTTCTCGGAAATCAACCAAAAGCTCAAGAAAATGAATCTCCGCCTAGAAATGAGCGTTGCCAACTGGCCACCACCAAACATACAAGAAACCATCAAGAAACTTAACCCCCAAATAGAAAAGATGATGGCAAGGCAACTCCCTCACAAAAATGCCGACAATCTGCAGGAAGAGTTCTTTCTTCTCCTGAGTCCCTACGTAAAAAATAATCGCGACTGGCAGATTATCAAGAATCACTTTGGCTTGGGTGGAAATCGGCCCAAAAACCTCGCGTCTTTAGGAAAAGAATTTCAAATCAGCCGTGAGCGCGTAAGACAGATCTGCACCACATTCGAGAAAAAACTGATCAGAGCAAAATGGAGGAAAAACGTTGACCTACCTCACTTAAGAAGAGCAACAGAAACCGCCCTTTCCTGCCTTCCCGCCCTCGCAGGCGACATAGAAGTAAAACTAGCAAAAATGGGCATATCAAAGGGGCCATTCCGACTCGAAAACTTAATCACAATCAATGAGTTCTTTGGTGGAAGCGCACAAATTCACGTCGCAAAAGTGGGGACAAGCAGATTTGCTGTCCGTCCCGAAGACAAGAATCTTCCAAAACTCATTTTGTTGCTGGCGAGAAAGTCTGTCAGCGGTCGAGGTGTAGCCACTATCTCAGACGTAGCCGAATTAGTGAGAGAGAAAACAGGCACACATACAAACCTTGATTTTCTCACAAAATTCATTTCGTCTCTTAGAGACTTCCATTGGCTCGACCAATCCAAAGAATGGTTTTGGTTAAGCAAAGTCCCCAAAAGAAATCGCCTGATAAACATAATAACAAAGATCCTGTCAGTCTCACCCCAAATCGCGATATCCGAATTAAGAGCTGGCGCACAGAGACACCATCGTATGCAGGGTTTTGCGCCACCGCGCGCAGTTATGCTGGAGCTATGCAGACAGCTCCCTTGGTGCCAAGTAGACGGCTCCACAGTGACTGCTGATCCCCCCCCTAACTGGGAAGAAGTTCTTGACAGCTCTAGCACAGAATTAGCTATGGCTGCTATCCTCAAAGACCACGGTCCCATCATGTCGCGAAAGCAATTTCAGGAAAATTGCTGCTCTGAACTCGGCATGAGTCAACCTGCATTTTTTGGTGCGCTGAAATACTCGCCCATCATCACCAAATATGCGGTTGGAGTGTATGGCATTCGTGGTGCCAAAGCATTGCCGGGCACAATAGAGGCTCTTAAGCCAAAAAGAATCCCACAAACGGCCCTGGAGGACTACGGCTGGACTTCCGATGGAAAAGTCTGGCTCAGCCATCGCATCACACGAAATATGCTTGAAACTGGCGTTTTCTCGGTGCCAGCAGGCATGAGAAGCAATATCCAAGGAAAATTCGCCCTTAAAACATCCGACGGAGCAAGCATTAGCACCCTAAAAGCAAAGCAGTCCAGCGCATGGAGCCTCACGCCGCTTTTCAGCCGCCGAGGCGGCGATCCCGGTGATTACCTTGTATTGACGTTTGACCTAGGAAAGCGGGAAGCTAAGGCCTACCTCGGTCAGGAGGACCTATTGGACCAATTCAGGCCGCTGGACGAAACTACCTAAACCCAAGATGACCTACTCTAAGTGGTATGGAGACGACGTTTCCATGTCAACCGATCGCAGTCGTTTTTCATTTTGCGATATTTGTTGTGGATCACAGCCCCCTTCAACCCTGAGATAAGAGAATACTATCCGGGGTGGCAATCGGCTGAGGACATGTGCATCTCGTGGCAAGATATTTCCAATCCCACCCAGGCTCCATAAAGCCACTCGAAAAGTCATGTTTATTTGGGTATCATTGAATCTACAGATTTTGAAGTATTGTGATGCCAGTTGTAATGGGATGAATGGCATATCCGGTTAGATTGTCAACTTCCGGCCTCTCATAATTATCTATGTGTGCACCCGTACATCCGAAGACTTACCCTTCCTGATTTTTGAAGGAAACAGGTTCAATGGGCTCCGCTTCTCAAATCTCCCCTATCTTTAGCCCTTCCGCTGATCAGGCCGCGCAGTATTCATTCCGGATTCAGGCCTTCCTTGATCAGGAGACTGAATTGCCACAAAATGATTGACAGTATTGCGCGTCATATACTATTAAGGGAACGTCCCGTGTCTTAGAAGCATCTATTGAAAGCAGATAGCTTTAATGAGTGCTCATGCTCCAAACGGATCAAGAACGTTGGTCATCATGACAACGACCGGAGCACCTAAGCGTCTCTTTTTACAGAGATGTAGATCTCTGTGGTAACCACCGTGAATAAAGAAAGCACCTACCTAGATATCGTCCCCGTCGGCATTTTTGTAATCGACACAGAGATGAAGATTGTTTCCTTCAACGCATACGCCGAAAAAATCACTGGGTTCACGGAGTCCGAGGCTCTGTCCTCCAAGTGCTATGAGGTATTTCGTGCCAAGCAGTGCTTCGATGCTTGCCCCCTTAGAGCGGCGATGGAAAAGAAACACATCGATCTTCGAGCACGTAACACCATTCTGACAAAAGACAACATTGAAATACCCATTGAAATCGCCGTATCGGTTCTGATGGATGGCAATGCGAACGTCACGGGTGCTATCGAGTGCTTTCAGGAGCCTCTCCCCGAGACCGCTCAGGGCCGTTTTGGCGGAAAAGAAAAGGAACCTGCCGATGCATCCCCCTTCCAAGAGATCATCGGAAATGACTCGAAAATTATCGATATAATCGACATTCTCACAGTTGCAGCAAAAACGGACGCCAAAATACTTATCACAGGGGAGACAGGTACCGGAAAGGACCTCATAGCACGCTCCATTCACCGCGCGAGCGCGCGGAGCAGGGGACGGTTCATAAAAGTCAATTGCGCGGCCGTACCGGGGGGCCTGCTCGAATCTGAATTCTTCGGGTATAAGAAAGGCGCCTTTACCGACGCCAAGACCGATAAACCCGGCAGATTCCAGCTGGCTAAAGGAGGAACAATTTTTCTCGACGAAATCGGCGAGCTTCCTTTGAGTCTGCAGGCCAAACTTCTTCAGGTTCTCGACGAAAAAACCTTTTACCCCCTGGGAGCGTCGAGACCTGTTGTTGTGGACGTGCGAGTGATTTCATCGACCAATCGCAATATTGAACAGATGGTGGCTGAAGGCAGCTTCAGGGAAGATCTCTTTTATCGGCTGAATGTCATCGCTATAGAAACTCCATCGCTCAGAGAGCGGCCGTCGGATATTGGGGTTTTTATCGACCTTTTTCTCAGAGAAATGTATCCTCGTCACACCAATGGCTCTGCGATGGGCATGCTTTGCCCGGATGCAAAGGATCTTCTTCTTCGCTACAGTTATCCTGGTAACGTTCGAGAACTCAAACATATTATCGAACATGCCTGCATCATGAGTCAGGGAAAGCCCATTGCGCGCGAGATGCTGCCTGCCTGTGTTTTCCGCACTCAGGATGGAAAGGCCTGTGACGATGAGCTCTTACAGGAAAGTGATTTGCCGCTCATCGACAACGAAGAACGCATCTGCATTCTCAATGCCCTGCGAGAAAACCGCTGGAAACGCCAGAAAACTGCTGAGACGCTTTCCATGGACCGCACCACCTTATGGCGGAAGATGAAACGCTTGGGGCTCCTTACCTAAACCACATCATACAACATTTTGCAACGTTGTTGCGATTTGTTGCATTCCATAATATACCGATATTCTTGTAATATCTGCCCTTCCATTTTTTCCTATGGCCCTGCCCTGCAACATAACAGGCACATGATTGCGCTCCAAGGACTAGCTGCGCCCTATCTATCATGAATTGCTACAAATTTTATAATGGCACAGTCGATGCAGCACAACTACAAATAGGGAGGGAGTCTATGCATGTGGTCGTATGCGCACGGAACGGAAGAATTGCCCCGAAGTACTATGATGCGGCGCAATTGCTGTCCCTCATTGTTGAAAATGGGGCGATTCTTAACCGAGAAGTCATAGCGCTGGAAGCCCTGAATCCTGACGAATTATGCTCCCTCGTGCTTCACATGAACGCAGATGTTATTATCTGCGGAGGAATCCGCAAGGATTATCAGGATAAGTTGAACCGCTCTTCCGTTCAGTTAATATATAATGTAATCGGCAACGTGGATGACGTGCTTAAACGCTTTATGGAAGGGAACCTTTCCTCGGGCGATATTGTTAACTAAACATCACAAAAAAGGAGGATCCTTATGAAAAGGAGAGACTTTCTGAAAAGCATGGCGGTAACAGGTGCTGCTGTTGGACTTTCGGGCGGCGTGGGAACGTTAACGAAGGCTTATGCTGGGCGGAAACGGGAAGACTTCGGCGAAATAAAAGGCCTGAAGGTTCACTGTATTTCCGAGACAAGCTGGTTTGACAATGCAACCCTTGGTAAGGACATTAAGGCTGCCGGCGGCATCAACACAAACCAGTACGACGTGAAGTATACGGAGGAAAATCTGGGTGGATACGCCGCACTAGTCGAAGTGGAAGCTCTTGACGGCAAGAAGACTACCTATCTCCTCGATACAGGATGGAGCAATGATTGGGTGGATTATGTGTTCGAAAAGGACGGCATCGACAAGATGCTCAAGAACAAAGAGATCAGTACCTTGATCATTTCCCACGATCACATTGATCACTACTTCGGGATTGAGAGTACCCTGAAGCATCAGCCTGATATCAAGATGTACTTCCCCGGTACCTCCATGAAAAAAAGCTTCAAGCTTCTCAAGGGCGCCGATTTCTCCGCGACACCCGGCTGCCCGAAAAACACGGTTCCCCATACAGGCGAGCTCATCGTGACCCAGACGAACAAGCTCTACAAGCTCCAGGACGGCGCTGCGCTCGTCTTCTTTGATGCCCCTGCCACCCTGCAGGTGAGGGGGGAAAATGTGCTTTATTTCAATCTTAAGGGGAAAGGCTATGTGACGGTAACCGGCTGTTGCCATCCGGGAATCTTGACGCTGATCAACTATGCGAAGCGAAACTTCAAAGACGGGAACAAAAACTACGGTTGCTACGGTGGCCTCCATATTTCGGTTTTTGAAAACTGGGACCCGAAATTCGACGATATCATCAAGGGCGTGAAGACTTACAACCTGACAAAGATCGGGTGCAACCACTGCACCGGCTGGATCTGGGCCGAGAAGGCCGAACAAGCCGGCTTGCCCATTGTCCACGGTACCGACAAGAACCTTTCTTATAAGAAAACCGGAACACTGGCACGGGCAAAAACATCCAACGTCTATCTTGGAAACGGCGATGAGATCGTTTTCTAGCCGATGGTGAGAGAGCTCTCCTCTCGCATTGAAGGGATCGATCTCTACAAGAATGTTCCATTCGGGGTTCGACCCCTGGATTTCACTGGCGCAGGGTTTTTGAAAACTACCTTGGGGGTATGTTCATGAGCGATAATCAATCACACGAGAATTGGCTTGCGACAAGACAATTGGAACCCCGATGGTCCGTCGGTCTCTCAGGTATCGTCAACCTGATCGTTCTTCTCATCGCCACCTTTGTCGTTTGGTGGGTCTTTTTTTCTGTTGAAGGATTTTTTAAACTTTATACGCCTCTCCTCGGGTTTTCACTTGTCATATGGACGCTTTTGATTCTTTTGTGGCAAACAGAGTTGTTCGATTTTTGGCCATTTTCTCGTGGCTTTTTACAGAATGGAAACCCGGTGGGAAAGGGGGCGGTGCTCACAGCACTGATGGTTGTCATTTACCTCGTCCTCATCATAGGGTTTGTCTTCTTTGTCATGGGCAAGTTCGGCATCACCTATTTCAATTGGAACAGCCTGGCTCAGTACGGAAAATTCGGACAGGACCCGACCTCCGCTCGAGAAACGGCCTCATGGGCAATGCTGTCCCTTTCCATTCCCTTCTTCCTGTTGAGCGTGTGGTTCATGTTCGGGATTGGAAAGGATTTGTTTCCCGAACTGAGACAACCCAAGCTCGGCCTGGCTATGTGGTCCGTGATGGCGGTTTTCGCCATCTATGTGTATTTCATCTTCTTCCATCCGCATCTTGGGTCCATGTTCTATCCAAAGCAGATTTATACGGCGGTCCCTCCTTGGTGGGAGGGCATTGCCCACACCAACAGCGCAGAATTCAGTCTCGGCATTCTGTTTTGCTCAGTTGTCGGTGTTTTCTACGCCTTTCACCTCTGGGACGGATGGCCGTATAATCTAGTACAGAAACAGCCCTGGCGGTTCATCTTTTTTGCGATCGTGAGTCTTGTCATCGGCTATATCGTCTTTCGCGTTCAACTCTACATCTTTGACTATCTCTGGGAGGAGGCCTATTTGGGCGGCCAGAATGAAGCCAACTTCGGCTGGCGCTACAGCCACACAGTTACGATGGCAAACTTTGTTCTCGTCATCGCCCTCATCCAGAATATTTTCTTCGGCCAGGCCTATGAGAAGATGAATCGTATCCTTCGGCCCATTTTAAAGACTGTCGTTGCCATCGCCCTGGGACTTCTTTTCGCATTGGCTTATTACGCTTGGGGACCCACGCTTCTCGGCGTCTCCGAAGGGGTTTCCCATCCCTCGGAAAATGCGTCTGCCTTCCTGATCATGATGATTAACCTGATCATGATGCAGGATTATTTCATGGACCGTTGGCCTGGCTATCGGCTGAAGAAGTAGCTATTGACCGGGACAGAGAACCATGACAGTAAAAAAATGCGTCGATCCCATTGTCACAGCGGAAACACTTCTGCTCGAATTGTTTCAAAAGGCCTTTCAGAACGATGCCGCGCGCCGACACTTGGGGTTCTCTCAAATATCTCAGATCTCCACATCCGAAGGACTCCCTCAGTGGTACTTGTGGCTTTCTGAAAAAAGAGGGGCGTATTCCCTCGCCATTCAAGAGGGGCGCATCGTGTCGAATGGGAATGATGGGTCCTATCATGACAAAGACGACATCCATGCCTTGGAGGCTCGTGTTCTCGTCCGCTATTTTCCCCATGTTGATGAAGACCTGTTCGAGTTCCTTTCATGCTTTGAGCAGATCTTCAGAATGAGCCCCCATTTCGATTCAACCGGTACGCCCTCCTTTGAAGGAGGGCGTACCATGCACGATGGTTTCTTTCTCGCCGGTCAGATCCACATTGTGATCTATTCATCCAAATCTGATATTGACTTCTATTGTTCGGCGCCGAACGTATGGCGTGACTATCGTATCGACGGCCTGAGGCTTACGGATGAAAAGGGCCGATTCCATGAAGTGCTTGCTCCAGCCGAACTTGATCGAGACTTTCCCGGGTGGGATCTGACATCTTTCGTCTTTGACAAGATCATTTCGGCATTTTGTTTTTTGACTAGTCAAGCGCCCCGCTACACAGGGCTCGCAACGAAGCCTTCTTTTCATTATGTGATCGACGCAAAGCAGAATGTTCGTGCCGTGCCTGACACCGGTATCTCTGAATCGATTCTGGGCGTATCCTTTTTTGGTAACATGGAAGAGAGTATTGTAAAAGAAAGACACGCTTCTTTCGCCCAGAGGCTCCTTTCACGCGACCACAGACTGATCAGAATATGGCAAGACCGCGACGACATCCCAGCCGGCTGGAAGAGGCCCCCAGAATGGTGGACGATTAAGGACGCTCATTTTCACCCACATCATGAGCATGTGTGCTCGTGTTACAAAGATTATTAGATATCTGACGATACGGAAAGGACTCCCTGCTCAATGGTCGACAAATCACGTCGCAATTTTTTCAATGATTTCTTTTTTAAGAATGCCGTGCGATTCGTTTCGGAGGCCTGTGATTCCTACCAAAGGGCAAAGTCCGACCTCGACTATTTCCACTCCTTTGAATCAGCCTACACACTGATCTCAGAGAATTTGCCTTTCATTGAAGAAGAGGTGGAGCGCCTCCACCTAGATACGGAGGGCAAGTCCAAACTTGAAATTGTAAAGGAAATTTACGAAAAAAGCAAAACGGCTATGTGACACAAATCCACTGCCTAATTGAAGACAGGTTCAGTTCCCTTCTGTTTTCCCAAGATCCGCGATTGATGGTTGTTGAGAGGT
>CAZONI010000102.1:0-11627 GCA_964581175.1 uncultured Desulfobacteraceae bacterium | reverse complement strand
GGTAGATGGGGATGCCGAAACGTCCTTCCCACCGGTTGAAGACTTCCACGGGCAAAACATCTCCACCGCAATAACAGTACCGCAATGAGCTCAGGTCATACCGGTCAAGGCGGTCGTTTTCGAGAATCATCCTGTACAGCGCTGGAACTCCCAGAATCCATCTCACGCGATACCGCTGAATCGTCTCAAGGATGGCGTCCACCTGGGGGACAGGCATCAGGAGAATGGTGTTTCCCCTGTTCAACCCCAGGGCCATGCTCAAACCCAGTGCCATGATATGGAAAAGAGGGTTGACGGCGATATAGACGTCTTCCCCTTCCTTGAGATAGCCGCCGGCAACATCTTCCGTGACATCATTGACATACGATGTCATTCCCATGTGATTCCCGGCGACCCCTTTCGGAAAGCCTGTAGTTCCTCCGGTGTAAAGGATGTAGGACAAATCCTTCCGCGGGTCCAGTGTCACCTCTCCGGCAAAAGGACGATGTTTCAGCAGGGTCCGAAAGGAAAATACCCGTTCATCACGGTCCACCTTGCCGCGTGGAACTTTATCGAAAAGCAGCCCGAGGAGCCTCTTCCAAAAGGGAAGCAGGTCTGTGAGGTTTGTGACAATCGCCTTTTCCAGCCCGGTCCGGCCCATCACCTCCTTGACGTAGCAGAAATTCGTATCCTGGCATATGATTGTTTCGGCACCGGAATCATTGATCATGTACTCGATCTCGAACGACGTATAGATGGGGGAAACGGGAACAATGACGGCTCCTACCTTCTGCACAGCCAGGAAAGCGAGAAACCACTGGACGCAGTTGGCAGTATAGATCATGACCCGGTCGCCCTTCCTGATACCCATATCCACGAGGGAACCGGCAAATCTCTCACTCAAATCCTTCATGCGGACATAGGAGAATCTCTGTCCAAGGTATATGATCGCAGGCTTATTCGGATACCGTTCGCACATGGCGTCAAAACGGGTGAATGTCAGTTCCTCTTCCAGAGTTGTCTCATCAGTCTTCATGCACTATCCTTCTCAAATCCCGAAATACGCCGACCGAACATCCGGATTGCTCAAAAGTTCCTCGCGCACGCCTTCCATAACCGCAGCACCATTTTCCAGGATGAACGCGTAATCTACGATCGGCAGGACCGGCCTGGCGTATTGCTCTGTCACAATAATGGATATCCCTTTTTCATCCCTTATCTCCCGGGCGGATCGGACCAGGATCGTCTGCATCAAAGGGCTCAGGCCCAGGAGAGGTTCATCCAGGAGCAGAAGCCTGGGTTGCGCCATGAGAGCCCGTCCGATCGCCAGCATCTGCTGCTCTCCTCCGCTCAGAAAACCGCCTATCCTCTTCTTGAGCTTTTCGAGAGCAGGATATACTTGGAAAACGTATTCAAGGGTTGCCCTAGCCTTGGATGGCGAGGCAAGGTAAGCGCCGATGCGCAGGTTTTCAATAACGCTGCTCTCCCGGAAGATCCTGCGCCGTTCCGGGCAGAGAATGATCCCCATCCTTGCCCGAAGGCTGGGCTTCACGTCTGAGATGTCATTTCCCAGGTAGTGTATTTTTCCTATGACCGTAATGCGTTCTCCTCCTGCCATTTCCTCCTTCCGTTTGATGTCCCTCATAATCCCGGAAAGGGTGTACATGAGCGTTGACTTGCCCGCACTGTTGGCCCCGAATACCCCCACTATGGAGTCTTCATGGCACATGATACTCACATTGTTGAGCGCCAGCATATTTTCGTAGAATACCATTAAACCGGCGGCGTCAAGCATGGTTCATGACCTCCTCCACCTCTTCGGACCCAAAATAGGCCTCTTTGACCTTTTCGTTTGCCATGACTTCATCGGGGCTGCCTTCGGCAATTTTCTCACCGAAATTGAGGACCATAACACGATTGGCGACCCGGAAAAGCTCTCGAAGCCGGTGTTCGATCATGATGAGGGTTATGCCGTCCATCTGGAGACGCTCGATAAGGGGAACCATGCTCGCTATTTCACTCATGCTCAACCCCGAAAAGATCTCATCACATATGATCATGTCCGGTTTGAGCGCAAGGCAGCGGGCGAGCTCAAGGCGCTTCTGGTACCCGGTCGGGAGGGTTGAAGCGAGCTTGTAGGGGACATAGGAATCTCGCTCGAATCCAATTTCCTCCAGTATATCGATCCCCACCGTATCCCTGTCACCCAGTTTGCCGCCGCCCCGCCAGCCTCCCGTGCGTTTGGCCCGGGGTGAAAAAAGCGGGATCACCAGGTTCTTGTAAGCGGGCAGGCTGTAATAAGGGCGCATGATCTGGAAGGTGCGCGCAAGTCCCATATCGGCAATCTTGTGGGGAGCCTTCCCGCTGATATCCTTTCCCCGAAAAATGACTCGGCCGGAGCTCATCCTGATGAACCCGGTGATACAATTGACCACCGTGGTCTTCCCTGAGCCGTTCGGGCCGATAATGCCAAGGATGTCTCCTTCGGCGACATGAAAACTCAGCCGGTTCAAGGCAAGAATTCCCCCAAACGCCTTGGTGACGTCGATCACTCGCAGTATGGGTTCCTCACGCATGCAGACCTCGTCTTATCTATAGTAGTCACCACTTTCTGCTCCACCGCGCGATCCTTCGACCATGCAACTGCTCTATGAATCCGTCTACACTTTGACCCATCGTTCAATCTGGTGGTATTTCCGCTGGCCGTACACCATGATCCCCTCACTCCTGAATACCACGAATCCTACCAGTATCAGGGAATAGAAGACAATCCGGAGGGTCCCGAAGGCCCGCAGGAGTTCGGAAATAGGCACCAGGATAAAGCACCCGAGTACGGGACCCACCAGAGTGCCGCTTCCCCCGATAACCGTGGCCGCGATGGGCAGTATTGAAAAATCAAGCGCAAAAAGGGATATGCCTGACCACATATAAATATGGACCAGGCAGGCCCCGCTCAGGCACCCGATTCCGGAAGCTATGAATACGGCAACCGCCTTATACAGAGTGATGCTTATTCCGGAAGCCTTCACCGCCTGGTCGTTGTCTTTCACCGCGCGGAATACCAGTCCGATATCCTGGTTCACCAGCCGCCTTATCCCGAAAAGGAATACGAGAACCATGGCGATAACCAGGTACTGTTCCACCCAGCGATTCGGAAAGCTCCCCACCCCCATGATCCCGTCTGTCCCTCCGAGAATATCCAGGGCCTCGATGATTCTAGCCATGGCCAGCGGGTACATAAGGGTCACTATGGCAAAATAGACGCCCCGCAAGGGGAGGCAGGGCAGGAGAAGCAGGGTACAGATGAGCCCGCCGGCCACCGCCGCGATGGGGACACTCAGCAGGGGAGACATCCCGAAGTTTGTATTCAATAAAGCTGTGATATATCCCCCCACCCCGATAAAGAAGGCGCCGCCGAGAGAGACCAGGCCGACAAAATGGGCCAGGAAATCAAAACTCAATGCCAGAATGGCATAAATGCAGACGATGGAGACCACTCGCTGCCAGTACATGCCCGGCATCGCCAGCGGCAGGACCAGCATGCCGGCGATCAGGACAAACCTCGGCAAGGTCAGATAGGCCAGCTCCCTGACGGACATAAGTGCATAAATGGTGTCGCTTCGAACCTTAATCCCCCGGTCAAGCCGTTCTTTTCGACGCTGCTCCACGTTCAATTCACACCCTTTCTTCCAGCTCCTTCTGTCGGCCGAAAAGACCGGACGGCCGCAGGATGAGGGTCAGGATAATGGCGAGAAGCGCTACCACCATCTGAAACTGCGACCCGATGTACACGGTGGCCAGAATCTGGGCGAAACCGATAAGAAATGACGCCAGGACCGCACCCATCCAGCTCCCGAGGCCTCCTACGATACACACCGCGATTGCCTGGATGAGGACGCTGTACCCTTTTTCGACGACGATATTTCCCAGCGGCAGAAGCAGCACCGCCGCAAGTCCCGCGAGCATGGCTCCAAAGGCCATTGCCACCAGGGCCATAACGTCCGAGTCAATGCCCAGCATCAGTGCTGCCCGCTCGTCCTGCGCCATGCCCCTGAGTGCCAGCCCTAGCCGCGTGTAATGGGTAAAGGCCCAGAGAAAAGCGACAACGGCAAAACCTATCACGACGACCAGTATCCGGTGGAAATCCACGGGTACGCCGCCAATCGTGATACTTCCCTCCCAAAAGACCGGCAGGGTATTGCTCATGCCCTTGAATCCCCACCACCGCAAGCTCTCCAGGATCGCAATACCGATGGCATAGGAGGCAATAATCTCGGAAATGGCCATCCCGCGCACGCGAATAAGGATGAATTGGTACATCAACGCCCCGATGATCCCCGTTATGACCATGGCAATGATGATACTCAAAAGATAGTTCAGGCCTGCTCCGCGCAAGAGACTCCAGACGATAAAACCGGTTACCACATAGAGAGCTCCGTGCGCAAAATTGGGGATCCGGCTTGTGCCGTAGACAAGGGCAAAGCCGAGGGCCATCAGGGCCAGTGCTGTGCTGTTGATCACTCCGTAGATCAATATATCCATGGTCCGCTTCCACTCTTTATGCCCGGAAAATATCCAAGTCTCATCCTCATGACAGGAGCGCCTTTTCGTCATCCGGAGCGAAAATCACTATGAGAGGAAATGAAGTGAAGCTGGTTGCGGATCGCACCAAAGACCCGCAACCGGTATGTCTATTTTTTCATCCAGGGAGGGAGTTCAATCTCGCCGGTGGCGATGCTCTTCGGAAAAACCACCACCCGTTTGCCGGCCTGCCACTGCAGAATAGAACCGACGGCACCCTTTTTCGGATCCAAAGCGGGGATGACCTCGTGACTCTTGGGATCAAAACGCAGCCTGCCGTAGACCCCCATCATATCAGTCTTTTCGAGGGCAGCAACGACCTTGTCGGAATTCAGGCTGTTTGCCCTTTCTATTGCATCTTTCAACACATACACTGCCATATAGCTGCTTGAACTCCCCAATCCCTCCGGCGCAATACCCCAGCGTTTCTCGTACGCATTATAGAATTTCATGGTCCATGGGGTTGCTTCCGACGGGGCATTCCCGGCATTAACGACATTGCAAAGCGTATACTCGCCTTTTCCTTCGGTTGCCTTCCAGAAACCGGGCTGCTCGGCTGCAGCCAGTGTGGACCCGAACGGCAGGGCAGGTATTTTCATATCATACCATTGTTTCAGAAGAATGGAACTCTCCGGCATGTCCATCCAGATATTCAAAATTTGAGCCTTTTTCTTCTTGGCCTCCAACAGTCCCATGGAATAATCCGTGGTTCCGGTGGGAAATACCTCCATGCCCAGGACATCGAATCCCTTCTTGGCAGCGACACTGCTGATAATTTTTCCAGCCCCCCGGGCGTGTGACACATCCTGGACCATCACGAAGATCCTGTTCAGACCATAGCGTGTCTTGAGATCTTGAAAGCAGCTCAGGATTTCCCCCACCAGCCACACGGCTTCCCCATGGATTCGAAAACAGTACTTGTATTTGTCATAGTCCTTTTGAACCATGGCGGTGTATTTCGGGCTCAAGACGCCGGTGCTGACAATAGAGATCTTCTTGTATTTTGAGAGCAACGGCATGGCCGCGAGGGCGGCTTCCGAGCGCACGGGTCCTCCCAGGAGGAAATCGGCTTTTTTTTCAAGAATTAATTTTTCCACCGCCAGCAATGCATCGCTCACCGGGACCCCCGGCTCCAGATCACGGGTATCAATCACCTCTACGCTGAAAGGGCGCTTTTCACCCTCCACGCTCACTCCTCCGGCTGCATTAATCTCCTCAACCGCGAGCTTGATGCCTCTCTCGGCATCCCATCCATACACAAACGCCGTGGAGAGAGGGCAGCCCAGCACAATGGGTTCGGCTGCATGTACAACTCCAAAAGATGAAACGACGAGGGCCGCGACCAAAACGAACAATCCTACCAGATTCTTCTTTTTCATGATACTTCCCCCTTTCCCTGCACACGTGTTTTCTGTTGAATATTCACTGCATACACAACAAACGGCCACAAAGAACAAACCGTGGAATCCGTGGGAAACCGGTCAACATCCTGGAGCATTGCGCCCCTAAGTGCCTGCGGAGGAATTCTCCCGGTCCATAACCACTGTAATCCCTTCGGAAATCATTGCGGCAGAGAACCACCGGGCGCGTTGTTTGAATCCCCGTTTGATTTCGCAGACATTACCATCTTCGAACGCTTGAAACAACAAAAATTCCGGGTTTCCATGCTATTCCGTCTTCCCAGGGTCGGCCGGAGGAAATCACCTGAACTGTCTTGACTTATTCGGGCTGGTGATTATGGTAGTAAATGAGCTAGTTACTAGGATTAGCAGTCCCACAGGTACCGTTTAACCGAATTGCGATCTTCTCAATTTCTCCTGGCAGTCTTTTTCTTCGAATTCTTTGTGAAGTTCGAACGGGGGAAGGCCGAAGGCGGATCGGATGCGAACCGATCTCGAAACGGGAGGGATTTTTCATCGCCTTGACTCTAACCCTTCACGGCTGGAAATATGGCACCTGGTCTGGTAATATAGTATCTCGAAAGGGAAGCAAAGCGATATCATGAGCGGCAAAGATTACTACAAAATCCTTGGTGTGGCGAAATCAGCCTCTGCGGATGAGATAAAGAAGGCCTATCGCAAATTGGCCCTGAAATACCACCCTGATCGCAACAAGGGGGACAAGGGTGCCGAGGCCAAATTCAAGGAAATCAGTGAGGCCTACGCGGTCCTCAGCGATACCGAAAAGCGAAAACAGTATGACACGTTCGGCGCCGACGGCTTCCAGAACCGTTTCAGCCAGGAGGACATTTTTCGTGGTTTCGATTTCGGCAGTATTTTCCGGGAGTTCGGTTTCGGCGGAGGGAGATCCGATAACATTTTCAGCCAAATTTTCGGTGGGGGCATGGGCGGCGGCCAGGGACGAGCACATTTTCACACCGGCGGGGGGCCTTTTCAGTCCTCCTCTCAGGGTTTCCAGGGGCAGCCAAGAGGGCTAAAAGGCCAGGATCTCGTATATGAATTATCCCTCACCCTTGAAGACGTTGCAAACGGTGCCGAAAAACTCATCGCCTATGATCTCGGGGGGACTCAGGAAAGGGTTTCTGTGAAAATTCCGGCCGGGATCCGATCCGGGAAAAAACTGCGGCTCCCGGACAAGGGAAGGCCGGGTATACAGGGAGGCCCGCCGGGAGACCTGTACATACAGATACACGTTCTTGATCATCCGCTGTTCAAACGTGAACAGGACGATCTTCACATTCGCCGCGAACTCACGTTCTCCGCTGCTGTGCTGGGAACCGAGATAGAGGTTCCTACGATCGACGGGAAGCGTTTGAAACTCAAGGTCCCAGCGGGCACACAAAACAGCGCCAAGTTCAGAATGCGGGAGTACGGCTTGCCGCACATGGGGGGAAACGGCAGGGGAGATCAATTCGTGGAAATTCGCGTCACAGTCCCCAAGGATCTGAACAGCAAGCAGAAAGACTTGATTAATAAATTGGCCGAGTCAGGTTTATAACAGGATGAAAGCACTGAGCGTTTTTTCCGGCGGGCTGGACAGCATGCTCGCTGTGGCACTCGTACGGGCCCAGGACGTGGAAGTCCAGGCCCTTTTCTTTGAAACACCCTTTTTCTCTTCCGGCAAGGCCAAGCGATCGGCAGACCACCTGCATGTGCCCATCAAGGTGATCGATATTACGGAACGCCACCTGAAAATTGTGCAATCCCCGCTGCACGGCTACGGCGCAAATATGAACCCCTGCATTGACTGCCACTCCCTCATGTTCCAGATAGCGGGTGAAATGCTTGAAGAAGAAGGCGCCAGCTTTGTCATCAGCGGCGAAGTCCTCGGGCAGAGACCCATGTCCCAGAACAAGGGGGCCATGGACCTGATCGCCAGGGAAAGCGGGTTGGGATCACTGCTCCTCAGGCCTCTTTCGGCAAAGCACCTCGCTCCCAGTGGACCTGAAACAGAAGGGTGGGTCAAAAGGAATTTCCTCCTGGACTTGAAAGGCCGGTCGCGAAAGCCTCAAATGGAGATCGCAACAAAACTGAACATCTTTGACTACCCATCTCCAGCAGGCGGCTGCCTGTTAACAGAAAAGGCCTTTTCTCGGCGCCTGAAACACTTGCTCGGTCTTTTCCCGAACCCGGAAATTTTCCAAATTGAACTCCTCAAGTTCGGCAGGCATTTCAGGCTCGGCCAGGGCGCAAAACTGGTAGTCGGAAGGAACAAAGATGAAAACCAGCGCCTTTTCTCGCTTGCCGCAGAAAAGGCAGTCATCCTGAAACCGGTGTCCGTGCCCGGGCCAACCTCGGTCCTTACCGGCCTGATAACTCCTTCGGAGATTGAACTTGCGCTTGAGATTACTGCTGCCTACAGTGACAGCGAGGCGAAGGCTTCCGTGGAAATGGCGATTTGCGGAGAAAAAGAAGAACGGCTGCCGATTGCTTCCGGAAAGCACAAGCGCGCGTTCAGGACACTGCTGATCTGAGGCACCCGGCCTTTTCACATTCTCAACAATCTGGCGATGAAGGATTTTCCTTTCATCCGGTTCAGTTTCCGGGTTTTCTCATCAAGTATCTTCCTGTTTTGATCCAGTTCCGCCCGGATCTTTTCCTTTGAATCAGCAAGCTTGTGTGACGTGAGATTCAATTCGAGAATGGAAATTTTTTCTTCACGCGAGACAATGGTGGATTCCATCTTCAAGGTTTTGCTGCGAATCTTTTCTATCTCGCTGTTTATCCCGGCCAGTTGTGCTTCTCTCGATCGAATGATATCCTTGGTATGATGTATCTCTTCGAGCACCCTGTCTTCTTTTTCCATGGTAATGAACAGGGCGACGAAAGAAAACACGCAAATCATGAGAAGGATGAATATAACCCTGCTTGCCACCTTGTATGTAGTCACGAAACCACGGATAATGAATTTCAATTTTCCCAGAAACCGCCCGGCTGAATCCCTCGCAGTATACGGTGCAGCCTCACCCTCAACACGATCCTTCAGTTCGGCCAGACGCTTCTTCAGGAATTGCATTTTTTCATCGAGTCGTCTCGCGACAGTGCCTTTCCTGCAGGGATCATCCATGTTTCCGCCTGCTTCCATCAGGTCCTTCGAGAAGGATGCAAGTTCCTCAAAGGGTTCTTCAATGTCAATCTCGTGCAGGGGCTTCCCCACAAATCGTTCCCGCAACTCCTTGGACCAGTCTTTCAGGACCCGGCAATTTTCCCCTATTGCCAAGGCCATTTTCTGCAGGAATGTTTCGGCGCACAGATAGTCGCCCGCCATGTCAAGCAGGATGATCAAATCCTTGAGTTCGCTCAAGGCTCCATTTGCTTCCATCTCGAGATCGCTTTTCCTGGCTGTCGATTCTTCGCCCATGTCCATCTCAGTTTGCAAAATCCGGTCCACCCCGTCGAATCAAAAATCCCTCTATCCCAGCTTCACATCACACCGAAGACACCGGCCGCACTCCTTCCTCGCCATTTCTTCGTCAAATCCCGATTCAACCTCCGCGAAACCTCTGATACGCTCCTCAGGAGACAACTTGGGCATCACCGCCATGGACTGCTTGATAACCTCTTCAGGAACCTCCATGGTAATGGAAATCTCTTCTTTTCGCTCCTCTTCCGGTGCTTCACCCCGTATCCCTGCAAGGTACTTGTCAATCTCCACCGCGGCCCGTCGGCCTGCGGCCAGGGCATCCACCACCCGGGCAGGGCCGGTAACCGCATCTCCGCCGGCAAAAACTCCGGGTAAGTTTGTTTTCAGTGTTCTTCGGTCGGTCACGATTGTGCTTCGCCGGCTCTCGACGGATTGGGAAAAACTCAAATCAGGCCGCTGACCGATCGCGGCAAAGATCGTATCGTACTCTTCTGCCAGGACACATCCCTCTTTAGGAATCGGTCTTCGTCTGCCGCTGGCATCGAACTCTCTCAGTTCACATTCATCGAGTTCAAAAACCAGCCGGCCGTTTCTCTCCCTGATAGACTTCGGCGCGACCAGGACTTTGAGTTCGATTCCCTCCTCCAGGGCGTCTTCGATCTCCTCCTCATACGCGGGCATATCCCTTCTCTCCCGGCGATAGAGGATCGTCACCTCAGCTCCCATTCTCTTGCAGGTTCTGGCGACATCAACGGCAACATTTCCTCCGCCGACCACCGCCACCTTTGCTCCTACTTCCGGAACGGCGCCCAGTTCCACTTCCCTCAGGAATTCAGCACCCCCTCTGACGCCGGGGCGGTCTTCACCCGGTATCCGGGTTGAAAGGCTTTTGTGCGCGCCTACGGCGACAAAAACGGCATCAAAATCCTCCACCAAATGTTCCAGGGAAATATCCCTCCCCACCCTTTGGCCGGTCTTCGCATGGACGCCGGCATCGAGAATAAACTGAATCTCCTGGTCGAGAATATCTCTCGGCAGGCGATACGCTGGGATGCCGTACCGCAGCATGCCGCCGAGTTTGGGGAGTTCTTCGAAAATGGTGGGTTCATAGCCCAGGAGCACAAGATGATAAGCGGCCGCCAATCCACCCGGGCCGCCGCCGATGACGGCCACTTTCTGGCCCTTGGGTGCAGCCTTGTTGATGGTTATGCTAAACCCCTTTTTTCGTGCCATATCCGCTGCAAAGCGCTTGATCTGCGGTATAGCCATGGGTTCGTCGGTCTGACCTCTCAGGCATACATCGGTGCAGGGATGGGTGCACACCCGGCCGCAGATCCCGGGGAGCGGGTTGTTCTGATAGATGAGCGAAATCGCGTCGTCATATCGTCCTTCAGCTACGAGGGACAGGTACCCGGGCACCTGCTGTCCGACAGGGCAGGCATTGATACATTTTGCCTGGTAAAGATCAGCGCAGATACCCGCAGCGCAGTGCTTTTCAAGAATGTGGTCCTCATATTCTTCCCGGAAATACCGGAGCGTGGCAAGAACAGGATTGGGAGCGGTCTGGCCTAACCCGCACAAGGACGAATCCTTCACGAACACTGCCAGCTCTTCCAGTTCATCCAGGTCACTCATCTCCCCTCTTCCTTCGGTAATCCTGTTGAGGATTTCCAGCATTCTCTTCGTGCCTTCGCGACAAGGGGTGCACTTCCCGCAGGATTCTTCCTGGCAGAAATCAAGGAAAAACCTGGCCATGTCCACCATGCAGGTGGTCTCGTCCATGACGATCATCCCGCCGGAACCCATAATGGCGCCCACCTTGGCGATCGCTTCATAGTCTGTCGGGGTGTCCAGAAGGTGGCCGGGGATACACCCTCCTGACGGTCCGCCCAATTGGACGGCTTTGAATTTCTTGTTTTCGGGTATGCCGCCGCCTATCTCGTAGATGATTTCCCGAAGCGTGGTGCCCATCGGAACTTCCACGAGACCGATATTATTGACGGCCCCGCTCAGGGCAAAAACCTTCGTACCCTTGCTCCCTTCGGTTCCAACACTGGCATACCAATCACCGCCGTTGAGGATAATCTGCGGCACATTCGCCAATGTCTCAACGTTATTGAGGACACTCGGTTTCTTCCACAGCCCCTGGTGCGCCGGAAACGGCGGCCTGGGACGGGGCATGCCCCGTTTGCCTTCAATGGAATGCATGAGGGCGGTTTCCTCGCCGCATACAAATGCACCGG
>CAZONI010000101.1:0-11671 GCA_964581175.1 uncultured Desulfobacteraceae bacterium | reverse complement strand
TTCATTATGCGAAATATGATTTCGGATAATGATATATTTTGTTAATATACTTTCCACGCCCTGTCAAGCACTTTTCAAGAAATGCGGCATTCACGTAAACGATTTGAGTCGTCTGACCAAAGAAAAAGTCTACCAGCCAATATGAACATCCGGATATGGGAAGAGACAAACGGGCAGAAGAAGAAAGAGAGCGGGTGGAAAAACACTTGGGACTGTTGAGTATGTCAGCCAATTGAATGCACTCAGGAGATCAACCCTGCGGTTTTCAGTCTCCGGAGCACCAGGGGAACCATAGCCGCTCCAAGGCAGCCGAAAAGAACGTTGAAAAAGGCGCCCGCCGCGGCATGCTGAAAAATAATAGCCCATTCCATGCCCATCAACCCGTCAACGATCGCAAGGCTCAAAAAGCGACTCGCCCCGGCAATTGCTCCCGTAGCGATTGAGGCGACATAGCCGAACCCTACCCCCGGGATAAGAAAGCCGCATACATCCACCATAACGCCGGGAAGGACCATTTTGAATATCACAAGCGGCCCTCCCTTTCCCATGCCCACAAACATCAGAAGAACCCCTGCGAGAAAGCTCACCACGGTGGCGGACCACAGCTTGGGAACCGCGCCTCTGCTGACCACCAGAAAGAAAAGGGTAAAAAACATGACATGGCCGGTGATATGGAGGTGCAGGCGGAACACCATCCGGGCGATGACGATGAAGCTCGCGCAGAACCCCAGCACAAGCATTTCCCTGAGGGTAAATTGTTCTTGCCGCTTTTCACTCATTCCCGAATCTTCTTTTTTGGTTGCCGGGGTTTCTTCTTGCCTTCGGGGACCCATTTTCCTTGCTCCTTGACTACCTTGAGCACGGGAACCCCTCCCCTGAGTTCCGGGCGCACCCAGTCCAGGGTATCGATCTCCTCCAGCGCATCCAGCACCTCACCGGATCCGGACATCACCGCCCGGATGGGCGTCGCGTCCAGGATATCCCCAACGCTCATCGTGCCCTTTATATCCCTGATCCCCTTCAACCCTATAAATCGCCCGTCGTTTTCCGTGCCCCGGAGACCCACCCCCGCCATGGCGCCGATACACCCCTGGCCCGTCTCGCCGTGCCACCAGGCAAACACTCCGAGCCGTTTGGCCAGGTCGCGCGCATACTGGATCTTGAGAACCTCTTCCTGCGCCCTTCGCCCAAATGAGCTCAATTCCCGCGGCAACTCCTCGCGATTCACCACGCAGAGCCCCGGGTTTGCTCCTGCATGAAAGTTCCGCGTGAGAAACTCCTTTGCCGCCGCAATGACCTCCTCGATACGGCCTTTCTTCTCCGTCTCGATACAGGCGGAGCTGTTATGGGAAGTATAGGGGATATCCGGGTGCACCAGGAATTGATGTCTGGTCACTGTGGACGCACCGATCAATCCTCTCTCAAACAGGTAATCGGACAGCATCCTGGAAAGCCTTCCCGTACCGATACTCTCCAGGTTATCCGTATCATCAATGGCGATCAGCAACTTCATGTTTCTTTCTCCTCTTCCTTGTCAAACATCCCCTCAGGGATCTCACCCAGGTGTGGCGCGTTTCCGGTTCTGCACTTTCCGCCTCAAACCCCCTGGCCTCAGCCGCCAGAGAGGCATCCTCAGCCGTCTTCAACACCCGTACCATGAGCGGTATGAAAATGCTCTGGAGGGCGTCGTTCCAGTTGCGCGGGTTCATGAGCTGTCGTGGGCCGATCCTGGCCCCCCTGAGACGCTGTATCCTGCCGATCTCGCCCAGTTCCCGCGCAAACAGGGGCACAAAGCGCAGACTGGTTGAAATCACAAAGGCCGTGCGGACCGGCAGAACTCTCCGGAGGCTCTCGGTCATGCGGCTTCCCGTGGTGGTCCGAAAGAAGATGGCTCCGGGCAAAAAAAACAACAGCACTTTGGTGCCCACCTGCACCCCAGGCCACAATCCTCCCTGCACGCCATACCGGATCACATAAAGACCCGTCACTATCAATAGTTGAACCAGAAACCATCGCGTATCCCGCCAGAGATCATGCCATTTCAGGCCCGCAGCGAAATAGAAAGCCAGGTTCAGAAGCAGCAGCCCTCCCAGTGCCGCCGGCCACCTGGCGACAACGGCCGCCGCGCCCATGACGCACGCCAGCGCCAGCTTCCACCCGGCGCCCAGTCGATGCACGAGCGAATCAGACTGCCTGAATTGGAAGGCATGGCCGGTCAAACGATTCATTCCCGTCCCATCACCCGCAGGTCATCTTTCCCTGATCAAGGATCCACCTTCGATCCACCCTGCATCCCCTCCAGGATCCGGGATCGTGAGACGTCACTATCATGGAACTCCTGTGACGCGTGCAGAACTCCTCGAGAATTTTCAACAGCCTCTCACGCCGGGGAAAGTCCAGTCCTGCGAACGGATCATCCAGCAGAAGGATCTCGGGCCTCGACGCCATCACCGACGCCATGGCAAGCCGGTGTTGTTCCCCGTAACTGAGCGTCAGGGGAGAGCGGTCTTCCAGATGCGCCAGACCGCAGAGATCCAGTGCCTCCCTGACCCGGATGTGAACCTCTTCCTCCGGCAGGCGCATTCTCGTCAAAGAAAAGGCGGCCTCCTTTCGGACGCTTTCCTCAAAGAGCTGTCGTGATGGATTCTCCAGGAGCATTCCCACCTTTCCCACCAGATCGCCGACGCCCGGATTACAGACACCCGCTATCCGCACGGAGCCCGAATCGGGGGTGATCAGGCCGGCAACGCACTTGAGCAATGTCGTTTTTCCGGACCCGTTCCGTCCGAAGATCACAGCGGACTCTCCCTGTCTCACTTCCATGTCGATGCCGCTGAGCAGGGGAGTCCCCGCCCCTCCTGCGATACTCAAACCTCTGATCTCCACGCAGAAAGATTCAGTTCCCTTTGAAGGAGGACGCGAATCACACGAATCATCTCCGAGAGGCTTCATGGAGGCAAGGGCGGATTCCCGGTCCAGGTCCACGATGCGCCCTCCGTCCATGGAATAGAATCTGTCGGCTAAGGATCCGTAAAGATTGATTTCATGATCCGCAATGATAAGTGCATGACTCCGGCTCTTCAGGGTCTCGAGCATTTCAACCAGTTTTTCTCTTCCGGGCGTGTCGAGTTGAGCCGAGGGTTCGTCGAATAGAATCAAGGCCGGCCCCAGGGACAGCACTGACGCAATGGCAAGCCTCCTTTTCTCCCCTGCGGACATCTCTTCGACGCTCCGCTTTTCATAGCCTGTGAGACCCACGGAACCGAGAGCGCCCTTCACCCTTTCCCGGACTTCCGATCCGGGCAGGTGAAGATTCTGGGGGCCGAAGGCCACTTCATCTTCTACCGTGCTGCAAAGGATCTGGGTTTCCGGGTCCTGAAAAACCAGTCCCACGGGTCTCTTTCTATCCATCTCTGCGAAAACGATCTTCCCGGAGACTTCTCCCCGCTTCAAGAGTCCCTGGATCGCCAGGGCGAGGGTCGTCTTCCCGCATCCGGAAGGCCCGGTGACGCACACACACTCTCCCGGACAAATATCCAGTGATATTCCGTCTAGTGCCCTGGTCGAATGGCCTGGATAGGTATATGAAAAATTCCTTATCTGAAGAATCACATTCAATGATCACACATTTCTCTACCCGCCGAGGGCATCTTTCCCCGGGTGGAATTCAGTCTGCAGAGCGAGAGCCATCGTGTGCCCTCCTCAGGGGCGACTCGGAGAGCCCCGCCTTTGGGCGGGATTCCGTTCCGAGCATCACGCTCTTCCCAACACCCGAGCGGGAGAACCTATTCGGGCCCTGCACCAGAGATGAAGGGTTCAGTTATGACCAATTACCGGTTTCTGCGGGCAGGAATATCAGAAACGGACCGCAACTCCACCGTAAACAGTCCGTCCTGCCTGGGGGAATCCGTAGCTTTCCTCGTAGTTCGCATCGAACAGGTTGTTGGCACCCACATACAGGCTTACTCGATCATGTAACAGCGCCTGTTCCAGTTTCACGTTGAACACGGTAAAATCGTCCAGTTCCTGTTTTATAAGCGGCGATTTTTTCGAGTAGTAGTATTGATTTCCCACATACAGCATATCAGCGTACACGGAAAGATCAAAAGGAAAGCGATACTGAACCTCAAAGGTGACCTTGTCCCGGGGACGATACTGGAGTTGATCCACCTCCGTCCCGGTCGAAAGGTCTTTGGTTTCCATGTACGTGTAGCCGACTTTCAGGTAAAGGGCCTTGATCAAGCGGTTTTCGAGGCTTGCCTCAACCCCCTTGAAACGGTATTTCTGATTGTTCTCGTACAGGTTCGTGGCATCATTCTTTTCGATGTAATTCTTCACGTTACTCCTAAATCCCGTCAGGCTCACCCTGGACTTGAAGGGCAGTTTCTGGTCTATCCCAATCTCATAATTGTTGGATTTCTCGGTCGTTAGATCCAGATTGCCGCTTTGCGGGTCATACAGCTGCTGGATCGAAGGGAACCGAATCGTCCTCGCCGCAGAGGCCCTGATCCTTGTCCCCTGCAGGGGGTCATAATGGGCTCCCGCCATGAAACTCGGGCGGGAATCATCCTTTCCTTCGTCTTTGTTGAACCAGTGGTAACTGTAACCTAGCACGAGACCCGTTTTTTGCAAAGGAGACACCTCATACTGCAGGGCAGTGGAATAATATTCCACATCATTTCGCTGGTCGAGTGACTCAAAAGAATTGTTGTTGACAGCCGTCCAGCCCCCAACATCCCAATCATCCCTGCGTCCATTGAGCCCCACTGTAAACACGCCCGCCGATTTGAGGTCCACCGTCCCCTGCACCGTTATTCCCTTGATCGTATTTTCCGTCTTCTCATGGTAAGACCCCTTTTTGCTCTGGGTCGTGTATGAGGGATCGTCATACTGGTTCTCCAGCTGGGACATCCTGTTCGCATACACCCAGGAACGGAGTTCCACCGGTCCCGGCAGATCGTAACTCCCTGACAGCTGGAACGAGGCCGTATTATACCCATCGATTCGGTCATACTTGGGCGTCTGGGCAAAGAGATCGTTCTTGTCCTTAATCACACTCGCGGGTATTCCGTACTCACCGGCCGAATAATTGAAGACCGCACCCACGCTGCTTCGATCATTTGGAGCAAATCCCATATTCGCGAACAGATTATCCTCCCTCCTGTCGCTGTTTTCCCTGAGTCCGCCATCCTCCTCAGAGGTGGAATGGAATTTGTGCGACACCGGGTAACCATTACTCCTCAGGCTGCTGCCGCTCAGAAAAAAATCCATCCCGTTCTTGCCGCCGGAGATATCGCCGCGTCCCAGGACCGTGCTTCCACTGGCTACTTGCCCCGATGCCTGTTTGTGAAAACCTTCAGTCCCCTTCTTTGTGATAATATTGATCACACCGCCCAGCCCCCCCTGGTCGTAGAGGACCGAGTGGGTCCCGTAGGAAACCTTTATCTTCGCGATATTCTCCACTGGAACGGTCGACGCATTAAACTGCCCGTCAAAGGTGGAATTGAAGGGAATGCCGTCCAGAAGCAGCAGAACGTGCCTGGGACGGAATCCCCGGAGGTCTATGAAAGACTCTCCCCTCGGCCCAACCCGCACCTGGATCCCGGGCAGGAGCTTTATGGCCTCGGCGAGGTTCGTGGCGCCGCTGGCCTTTATTTCGTGTGCCGACACCTCCCGGACAGTTCCGATCGACTGGGCAACGCCCTGCTTCGCGGTTACCACCACTTCGCCCAACGTATATACGCCCGCATCCCGACCCTGGTCCGCGGAGATTGCAGGTGTATTCATACTCACCATTCCTGCAGCAAAAACTATCAGCCCAACAATCAGCCTTCTCCGAAACTTCATCTGCATCCCCTTCTCTCCTTTCGTCGCTGAATTGTTTTTGTTGAAGGCACAAAAAGTCCGTCCAGGGACTCCCCGCCCCCATGGTTTCCGTCTCAGTGACGTTATAAGAAAGTTTTGGTAAGTATTACTACTTAGTTCACCTTATTGTCAACACCAATTACTCATCAGAATGCTGACAACCCAAAATCCTCATAACTAACCTATTCAAACAATGGATCTCCTCTCGCAGAGCGGAAGGCGCCAGCCGACCTTCCGGGAGAGACTCGGGAAGAAAGTATTTTCTGGAGTGACTGGTGAGAGGGCGTCGTCTTTTCGTGAATTAGGTCTGGGGGAAGCCGCACCCATCCCGAAGGGCGGGGAGGTTGCAGGGTTGGCCGCAACTAATCCAGTTGGAAACGGATGGGGATTTTCACTCGCATCTCCATTGCCTTTCCGTTCTTTGATCCGGGTTTGAAAACCCACTTCTTGACGGCCGCCAGTGCGGCCCGATCGAGGCTCGGATGCCCGCTTGACCTGGAGATCTTTACATCGCCCGGTCTTCCGTCCTTTTTGACGAGAACCTCCAATAGTACGGTCCCCTGAAACCTGCGGCGTCTTGCCAGCTCCGGATATTCCGGACGGGGATTCTTCAGGTAGAGAGGGATCGCCAACTGGACCGCCGGCCCTGATGGCCCGGGTTGCCCGAGTTCGGTCCCGGCAGCAGCGAGACCCTGTTTCGGTGCTTCAGACCCTTGATCAGGGTAGTCGGATAAAGCATCCTGCACCATTTCAGCGCTCACCGGTTCTTTGAAACCGCTCGCGGGTGGAATTCTCGAGACCTCTTTCTCTCGCGCCGGCCCGGTATCCACTGCCTGCTGAGGCTTGCGTACTTCGTGTTTCTCAGTGGAGATGGGTGTGCGGTGTGAGGGAACCGGTTTCACTTTTGCCTTGAGAGACGCTGGCTTTGTCTGGGCCGCAGTTTCATGGCGGGGTTTATTTTTCGGATGGGGTTTTGGTTTCGGTCGTGGTTTTGGTTCCGGCTTCAGCCTTGGTTTCGGAAGTGGTTTTGGTTTCGCAGGAGGGAGCGTCTCGATCCTTGTTGCTGGTAGAGCCCGTCCTTTCATCTCTTTTGCGGTCACGCTTCCGGCCTGCACCGGGCTTTTGGCCGGTTGCTGGACTATATTGAGGCTCAGGGTAATCGGCGCCTTCTTGGGCGGAACATAAGCCCTTCCGGAAAACCATCCGGAACCGCTACTCAAAAGGAGGGCGTGTGCTGCAACAGTGATTGCCCCGGCCAGCAAGAGCCTTTTCACTATTCGTTCCCTGCCCGTGCCTGGAGTGAGATCCTGGTCAAGCCGGCCGTCCTGATCTGATCCAGCACCGTGAAAAGTCTCTGGTAAGAAACCGCCCTATCTGCGAAAAGAAGGACTCCGGCTTCGGCTTCTCCCGCTGATTTTCTGCGCAGAGTATCCACCAGCGAATCGCCGCTGACCTCTTCCTTGTTCACGAATACACGGCCGTCGATTTTGACCGTTACCGAAAGGATCAACTCCTTGTTCACCTTTGCAGTTGTGGAGGTGGGAAGCCGCACAGGGAGTCCCCGGTGCACGGCCATTGAGAGCATGGCGTAAATAAAAAAGACCAGCAGGAGGAAGACGATATCAATGATCGGCACCATCTCAATGCGTACTTTTCTCGTGGCTGGTCTATACACCTTCATGAATCAGTCCCTCTTTGACTCGCGATCCTGCCCCAGTTTCTGGAATACTATCTCCAGGCTGGTGGCATACTTTTCAATGATCATCGCCGCATTTTCTACCCGCGCATTGAAGTAATTGTACGGGAACACCGACAGGATGGCTATGGCGAGTCCGGCGGCAGTGGTAATCAGGGCCTGGGCAATACCGGCCGTGACGGCCTGAGGGTGTTCTATTCCTGCCATGCCCAATAGATCGAAGCTCGAGATGATCCCGAGGACAGTCCCGAAGATACCCAGGAGAGGCGCCACGGTAATCATGGTGTCCAGGACCGCCATGAAATGCCGCATCCTCTTCATTTCATCCGCCGCCGCCGACTCCATCGCCTTGACCATGGAAAATTCTCGATGCAGGATCCCCGCAACCAGAATCCTGATAACATAGTCCTTTGAGCCGGAGATCAGCTCCCTGACATCCTCCCAGTCGCCTTTCTGGCACAAAGAAAGAACACGATCCACCAATGACTGGTCACGTCTGATATCTTCCCTGGCCCAGAACAGCAATCGTTCAATCACGACGGTCATGGCGATTATGGAACACGCAAGGAGCGGGTACATCACGGGTCCGCCCTTTACAAATAAATTTATCATCGTTTCTATCCCCTCATCCGTAAAAACATACACACAAGATTTGCGGTCGAATTTCCCGAAAAAAATCGCACAAGCCAATATGTGGACATCTGTTCACTGTCAAAATCCAAAGCCCAAATGCCAAATCAATGTCAAATTTCAAATGAATCAATTAGGCAAACGATCCCACCGCTCCGACTTACTCTGTCGTTCGTGACTCCAATGGCCTGAGAAACGGAACGTGTTTTGTCATTGAGACATTTGGATTTCATTCGACATTTGTTCATTTCTGTTTTTCCTAACAGCCTACAGCCTTTAGCCTATGAGCCTATCCACCTAAACGATACTCACCCGAGGCGATCCCGTGGCCGGGTTTTTGTCTACGGTCACCGGACATCTGTAAACCGCCTCCACGTTCCGCGCGGTAAGAACATCCTCCGGCCTGCCTTCTGAAAATACCCTTCCCCTGTGCAGAAGAATAATCCTGTCACAGTATCGGGCTGTCAGATCCATATCATGGGAGACGATCATCAGGCTGAGTCTCCGCTCTTTGCTCAGGGAAGAGAGGAGCTCAAAAATTTCCTTCTTGAAGCGCAGGTCCAGAAAAGAGGTAGGCTCGTCGAGTAATATCAGTCCCGGCTCCTGAGCAAGGGCTCTCGCGAGCAGGACACGCTGTTTTTCCCCCCCTGAGAGCCGGTCTATCGGCCGTTCAGCGAGCTGCACACAATGGGCAGCCTCCATGGACGCAAAAGCAACCTCCATATCACGCTCCCCCTCGAATTGGAACAGGCCCATATGAGAGAACCGCCCCATGAGGACCACTTCCAGGGAAGAAAAGGCAAACTGAAAATGATTCTCCTGGGGGACCAGAGCTATTTCCCTTGCAAGACCGGCCCTGGTATACGTCTGGAGGGGCCGACCTTTGAGTGACACAGTTCCTTCATGGGGCTCCAGTATCCTGTCCGCAATCTTAAGCAACGTGGTTTTTCCAGAACCATTGGGACCGAGTATCCCCACCAGTTCTCCAGTCCCTATCTCCAGGGATACGCCTCGCAAGGCCCACTGGGAACCGTAGCGGTATCCCACCCTGCTCAGGCTCAGGATCCCGTCCATCGGCTCCCCCTTTTTCTGAGCAGATAGATAAAAAACGGTGCACCAAGAAACGCAGTGATGACCCCTACAGGGAGTTCCGAAGGTGAAATAACTGTCCTGGCAAGTGTGTCTGCTGCGATCAGAAAAATCGCACCGCTCAAGGCCGACACCGGCATGAGAAGCCGGTGATCGGAACCGAAAATCATCCGGCACAAGTGGGGAATAACAAGACCCACAAAACCGATAAGCCCTGAGAAGGCAACCACAAGACCAATCACGAGCGAAACGACCAGAAAGCAAATCAGTTTGGCTCTCCCCACGTTCACACCCAGGTGAAGTGCCGCTTCTTCTCCTGCCGTCATCACGTTCAGGTGCCTGGCGAAGCAGTAAAGGATAAGGAATCCGGCGATTACTGCGGGGGCTGTTATTGCCGACTCCGCAAACCTGCTCTGACTCAGGTCTCCGTAGAGCCAGAACAGCATGGTGTGGAGTCGGTCATTTGCTGCCGTCGCAATAAAGAACATGATGATCGCCGTGAAAAACGCATTAATAATGACTCCTGCCAGGATGATCGTGGACGATTCCATCCCGATCCTTTTCTTTCCGAGAACCAGCACCAGGTACATGGTAAGCACCGCACCCCCGAAGGCCAGAACAGGAATTCCGAAAGTGAAACCGAGGCCGAGCATGATGCCGAGCACTGCGCCGAATGCAGAACCACTGGAAACACCCAGGATGAACGGATCCGCAAGAGGGTTTCTCAGAAGCGCCTGGAAAACCACCCCCCCGAGGGAAAGAGAAAAGCCGACAAGTCCCGCAAGCATCACCCTTGGCAGGCGGATTCGGAATATGACAAGCCGGGCGGGGTCTGTTGCCGCGGCATTTCCGAGAAGCAGATTCCACAGTTGCCCCCAGGTGATTTTTGCCGTCCCAACCATCGTTGAAAAGAGTGCCGTGAGGATCAAGAGGGCAATGAGAATAAGGCATACCTTCACGACCGTTCCCGCCGTAAGGGGTCTTATCGATATTGTCGTCCCGGTTTGTCGGTTATTTTGAGGGGTCATTGTTTTGTTCTCGCATCCCGATGCCGAAGCGGATCAATCTCCGGGTGGATAAGTCCCGCCATGATCTCCAGCCCTCTTATGATGCGAGGGGAAGGCCTGTCGATAAGGTCCGAATCAACCAGATAGACTTTGCTGTTCCTGACAGCAGGGATGCTGAGCCATTTCAGCCATTCTTCACGGGCTCTTTCAAAACGGCCGCCCCGCTCCATGGAAGAAATAATGATCACATCCGGTTTCCAGGCAAGCACTTCTTCCCTGTTTATCCGCGGATAGGTAACCGGGAGGTCCGCAGCCGGGTTCACGCCTCCGGCAAGCCGGATGACATCATTATGAATCGTGTTCCTGTTCACTGTCATGATGGGCCGTATATTGATCTGCAGGAAGACCTTTGGGCGTTCCAGGCCGGCCGTTTCCCCGACAATCTTTTCAAGGCGCCTGGTCAGGAGGCCTGCAAGCCGATCCCCTCTCGCCTTCATCCCGGCCACATCGGCGATGCGGGCAATGGTCGCGATGGTTTCCCGCACACTCCTGGGGTTCACCACGTACACCGGAATTCCGGCCCTTTCCAGCAAATGTATGGTCTGCGAGCTGTTTCCATCCATTGTACCCAGAACCAGATCGGGCTTCAGTTCAAGGATTCTTTCCACGTTCACCCTGATATAGCTTCCCACTTTCGGCTTTTTCTTTGCTTCCGGGGGATAGTAACTGAAGCGGGTCACCCCCGCCACACGATGTCCAAGTCCCAGATAGTAGAGAATCTCCGTGATATTGGGCGCCAGGGATACAATTCTTCGGGGTGGTGAAGAAAGAGCCACCCGGCGGTTCAGGGCGTCGTAGAAAACAGTGCCGAAGCACGGAGCCGCATCCACCAGGAGTATACAGCAGGCAAGGAACAAAAACATCCGGCCCATCCCGCGACAACCCCTCTGCCGTATCATCACTTGCTTCATACCTCCCCAAAAAAAACCCCAGACCGATGTCCACGATCTGGGGAAATCCCGTTTTTATCCTCAAGATCCTACGGTGGGGATTCCTGTCTCCACGAAAGGTACCCACTGTGTTCAGGCAGGTCTTCTGGCTTCCCTGCCCTTTTGACAGCCTTCCCGTCAGGCGGCTCCAAGCTCTTTGATCCAAGCTCACAGGCAAGACAAACGACAAAAGCCTATCAGCTGTGAACTTCGAACTGGTTTCCATCCATAACTGGATCGGAAACTCGCTCGTACTCGAATCCGATTGCAGATGGGCACGAACTATTAGCCGGTCCGGCAGTGGCGTATCAGGTCAAAAGGGGTCCCTCTTTCCAAAAAGGAGGGCAGGGTTACAGCGGCGGGCCCGTCCCCGAATTGCACGGGGTTCCCTATTA
>CAZONI010000100.1:0-11759 GCA_964581175.1 uncultured Desulfobacteraceae bacterium | reverse complement strand
TGTCCGAAGCCTTTTTTGCCAAGTTTCGGGTCGATCTCTTGCTGTTGGAGGCTACGCCGGACGAGTTGGCGCAGTTGACGAAGAAGATGAGGGCCGGCAGACGCTATTATCCGTTACTGGGGGCTGATATCATGAACGTGCTGCGGTCCGTACGGAGCCGGAGCCCGGATGTCATGATCCACGGAATCGAAGAGACCGAGCAACAGCAGATGCAAGCCAGGGACATGGGCGGCTCGCGGGACCGCTCCATGGCCCGCAACTTCTGGAGACATTTCCGGCCAGGCAGGCGTCACATCCTCCTGGTCGGCCGTCTGCATAGTTCGAACGACCCCAATTGGCTTTTCGGGCGCCTCCGGGGACAGGCGCCCGATCCGCTCAAACAGCGCATGGTGAATGCGTGGGTGCTGGGGGAGCACCAGAACGGGCCGCTGGAAGCCTTTCTCTTTTTCATGGACGAGGCGGGCATCGAGCCACAAACCAGGGCGTTCGACATTCCAGACACGCGCGCCTTTTCTCCCCGCCTGCGGAAGTGGTTCCCGACACTGGACCGTCAACTCCTGGAGCAATACCGCACACTGATTGTATTTCGCGGATAATTCAGTGGCACCACGCATCTTAAAAAAATGCGTCCGGGCAGAGGCTCTCTGGTAGTTTATATTGTATCTAGAAGGAGAACAGTCTTTGTGGAGAATGACATCCTTGATTTCGTAATTCCCCTCACTGTCGGCCTCCGTCTCCCATTTCTTCCCGTCATGAGGATTCCCTTCCACATCCCGAATGGAAAAATTGATCATACATTTGGCACGTGCCTTGATCATGGTGCTTACAAAACCTGTTTTTTGGGCATTTGTATAAATCTCCCTTCCGAACCTCTGCAGTCTCCAAATAATCACCTGCCAATTTGCCCTTTTCGGGAATTGCGAGTCTCGCACGTACATGAACTTCATACAAGCGCCGTTGACAGTGTTTATTCCCGAATCCTGGGCTCTTTCCAAAAGATAGAAAAACTTCTGGGTCCATTTTTCAAGCTCTTGGTCTTTGGGATTCTGGAAGCTCAATCGGTTCACTTCTTCCAGGAGGGCCTTGACTTCGTCTCTGTCCTTGGCCTTGATTCCCATCCAGCGGATATAGGACTCCAACTGCGCCGGCGCTCCTTCGGGCTCACCGAAGTTCTTTGAAATCCGTTGTTCTAACCGGTTGTATTCGCGGGCCCAATCCTTATTGGAAGGAAAGGCGGGCCGGGATTCAACCGGGAAGATAAGAAAAAAACAAATACAAATGAAGAGCGTAGATTTCATCTTTATCTCCCAGCTGAGCTATACCATTCGGCTCGTTTTTCATGCTCCTTTCAGGCACCGAACTTAGCCGTGATCCCTAGATATCTCGATTTTCCTTGGGATTTGTTATTGAGAGTGAAATTCCAGGGTCTTAGCTTCCTTAGTCATTGACTCCCAATCAAATTTCTGCGCCGTCTCCAAAGTTTCTTTTTCTGTCAAGCCTTCAGACGTAAACATTAAGAGGGCTCCTGATTTTTTGTCCGAAAACAGAACGATCCTTATATCGCAATAATCAGTCCCATCCTCTCGGTGGCAATCTATGCGTGTTTGATGCCCCTTGATTTTCTTCAGCGTGACATGCATGCCGCCGGAATTGGATTCATTTTCCGGCATGTCCGCATAGAGAGCAGCAATACCCGGCCCGACTTGAATCACTGCCGAAAAGCTCTTATCACCTTTTTCATAATCGCGTGTTGCGGCAATTAGATCTCGTCTGGCCCCGGTAGTCGTAATCCAGTCATTCGGATCCATGCCGGACGCATCTTCAGCCTCCCAACCGGGCAGGTCAACAAAGCATGGACATAATGATTTATAAGACTGACCGAATGCTGTGCCGCTGATTAAAAAGAACAAGATTAAACCCGACCACACTCCGCAAAGGTGCTTGATTAATGTCCGCATCTTCGGTTCTCCTCCTTAACTTTTCGGTTATTGAAATGATCCTCTACTTTTGACTTCCACTCAGAGCCTGATGAAGAGGAACAGATTGATGGGCAGCACCATATACAGGATAGGAATCGCGCTAATCAGCAGAGACTTCATACAGCTGAGCGATGGCAGGTGAAGCGGTAAGAACTTGGTTTTGCAGTAAAGAACTATAGGAAGATAAGCCTTGTGTGTCAAGACAAAATGAAATGTCTCATATTGTGGATGGAAGTGGCAGTTTATCTTTAAATTAGACAGGGAGCATACATTAACGGTTTTTGGCAAACAGCTGACAATCGACTACACTGAAATTCGCGTCAAAAAGCGGCCTGACCGTGCCGGCATCAAAGAAGATTGAATCGAGTTTGTTATTGAAAATCCGGAGGAAACAGAAACTCAATCTGATGGCAGGTACAAGAAATGGGAAGATTGATACCATGCCACGGCAGTGGAAACAGGGGAGTGAATCGCAAAAGAAAGAAGTTATTGACTTATAAGGCAAGTTATTAAATTCTAAGAGAGTGTCATACCGAATCCGGTCAACTCGGCACTGAAGACCTAAATAAAATGAGAACTATAAATCGAACCGTAGTCACTTTATTCCCAAAACAGCCTTATATTGATTGGGCGAACAGCTTTAGCGAGGACGGCCCAATATATGACTCAGAGGCAAATCACTCGCTCGCGGTCCTGGTTCCGGCCGAATATGACGAATACAATTACGAAGAATTCTTGAAGAAAAACTTTTCATACATCTTTGAAGAAGAATTGGATGCCTGGATGAGTGATCCGGATGTTTGGCCAGGGAACCGCACTTACAAAAAATTCAATGAATGGTTCAGAGTGCTGGTTTTTGATGCGGTCATAGATTTGGGGACCGGGCCGGTTAAGCACGAACTGCTTTAGTCCTCTAGTAGCGGGGCCTGCGGCATGCGCCTATTACATTTGTATTTCTGTAAGCTCCGATGCATCCGTGTACTGGCTCAAAACCCCTGCTGACCTCTTTTTCCAAACGTGCTCACGGTGAGCTGCGTCATAAGCCATCCTTTTGCCGGGAAAGGCAGCAGCCACTGTAACGATTATTCTCTTTTCATCGTCTGATAAAGTCTCGGCGTTCGATTCGTCAGCGTCCCGGATCACCTCGATCCACTTGCTGTCATTATTAAGTTGTGGGCCGTATGGTAAAAGAATGATTATGAAAAGGGTCATAAAACTGGTGAAAATCGCTTTCATTATCCTTGTCATTCTACTATTTTCTTTCTCAATTTCAGGAGATGTGGTAGTTGCCCAATCTATTATTTATCATGGGAATACGAGAAGTCATATCTTTCACAAACCTGGTTGCCGGTACTACAATTGCAAAAAATGTACTGCCGAGTTCTCCACGAGAGAAGAGGCAATCGCGGCAGGATACGGACCCTGTAAGATTTGCAGGCCGTAGCAGTACCTCACAAATAAAGACCTTTTATGAGGACATAGCAAAATGAAGCAGACTCTATCCGATCATGACCGCAACAGACTTGACGGACTCATAGCCGATGTGGAAAAACGCACGAATACACAAATTGTTCTGGCTGTCATCCAACGCAGCGACAGCTATGCGGAACTGCCCTGGAAAGCCTTCGCGTTGGGTGCATCCATTACCGGCCTGTTGGTTTTTATTGTGGATTTGTCATCTTACGGCTGGTACCCAAAGGTTACCGTGCTCAGTGCAGTAGCGGGAATTCTTGGCGGCGGCGCTGTTTTCGCGCTTCTGACCGCGCTTATTCCAGGATTTGCAAAGCGATTTCTTTCCTCCTTTCGCGCCGACGTGGAAGTACGGCAATATGCGGAATCCCTGTTTTTATCCAGGGAGTTGTTCGCCACCAGCCACCGGACGGGTGTCCTTGTGCTGGCCAGTCTCTTCGAGCGGAAGGTCGTTATTCTTCCAGACAAGGGACTGAGCGATCATTTAACAAACAAGGCCATGCAAAGCATAATCACGGCAATGACCCGATTCCTGAAGCGGAACGAGATCAGCAGGGCTTTTGAATCCGGCCTGGAACAGCTTTCCCACACGTTGGAAACCAACGTTCAGGGAAAAGGCGAAAATGAGCTTTCCGATGAAATCATCGAGGAGAAGGGCGTATGAAGAAAACATCAATTGTTTTTTTGCTGCTGTTCATGCTTTTGACGGGTTCTATTCTTTCAGCAGCGGATATTCCCTATCTGACTGGCCGGGTAACCGATGACGCACAAATCCTTTCCGAGACAACACGCCAATCGCTCACGAAAAGCCTGAAGGAGCACGAAGACCGCACAGGCAACCAGATCGCTGTTCTCACCGTTCCCACGATTAACGGGGAGAGCATCGAAGAATACGCAGTCGACGTTTTCCAGGCATGGAAGCTCGGCCAGAAAGGCAAAGACAATGGTATTCTGATTGTGGTTGTTCCCAATGACCGGCGTATGCGCATTGAAGTGGGTTACGGGCTTGAGGGAACACTCACGGACGGGATGGCAGGTCAAATCATTCGGTCCGTCATGACTCCCAAGTTCAAGAATGGAGACTATGATGGCGGAATCACTGATGGAGTCCGGGCGATAATGAGTGTGCTGGAGGGTGGTAAACTCCCTGAAATGGCGAGCAAAATCAGTTCATCAGGAAAGTCGTACGGTTTGAAGCTGCAAGGGCCTGATCTTCCGATTACAGAACGCATTCTTTTGGGCACCTTTATTTTCGGCATGATCGGACTCTTCACCGTGATTGGTGTTCTCGTACCAGGTTTAGGCTGGTTTCTTTACTTTTTTCTTATTCCATTCTGGGCCACGTTCCCGCTTATGGTTCTGAGCAGCGGGGCCGCGCTTGCATGTCTTATCACCTATGTAATTGTTTTTCCCATTGCAAAGTTGATTCTTAAAAATACCGATTGGTACAAGAAAGCCAAGAAGAATTTACACATCAAGGGAAGGGCCTCTGTCGGCGGTTTCAGGGCGTCGTCAGGCGGTTCAGGCATATCCTGGAGTTCCGGCTCCAGTTTTTCAGGGGGAGGAGGATCATCGGGCGGAGGCGGCGCTTCCGGAAGCTGGTAGGGAAAGATGCGGGCTGCGGGTCGATTGATCGATTGGGGCTGGGGAGATCAGGGGACGGATCAAGCGAGCGGGAAAGGGAATGAATCTGAAATAATCAATATCTTATTGAGTGAAAGGGACTGGTAGGGCATGAAGACAAGCAAGATCAACGTGTCGCGAGGGATATTTAATATTCGAGATCGGGGAAACAAGGAAGGATTTCCCGTAATCATGCTGCATGGATGGCCGGAGAGTTCCTACTGTTGGGAGGGGGTTGCGGAATTTCTCGATCCATCTCTGCGCATCATCGCGCCGGATTTGCGCGGTCTCGGCGACAGCGAACGCACGATGGACGTCAAAGCCTATCAGAAACTGGAACTGGCCAAAGATATGATCGAGGCCGCCGACGCCCTCGGTATCAATGAATTTTTCCTGGTCGGCCATGACTGGGGAGGCATTGTGGCCCAGGAAATGGCTTTGCTCATTCCCGACCGGATGAAGAAATTGGTCCTCATAAATATTCCCGTCATCACCAACACCGCGGGGCAGCAGGAGGCGGAGGATGCTCTGGCGGCCATGAGATTCAAGCCCCTATGGTATCAGTATTTCCAGCAGCAGCGGGAGCTGCCCGAAGCCATGATCAAAGGTAATGAAGATGTCTGGGTTTCCTATTTCTTCGGCAGGAAGGGGAGAGACGGCATCATCCCGCACCATGCTATTGCTGAATATGTCCGATGTTACAGCATTGAAAATACGCCGGCCACCGGCGCATTCTATTACCGCTCCATGCGTTTTGACGCCCCGCATTGGGCGGATCTTGCCGGAAAAAAGTTTCACATGCCGACACTCTTTATCTACGGGGAAGAAGAGATTGTCATCGTCAGGGAAAACCTGAATCACCTTGAAGATTGTTTTGATTCGATTAAAATCGAAACGCTTAAAGCAGGACACTTTGTCCAGGAAGAAATGCCCCGTGAAGTTGCGGCGTTGATGAACGATTTTCTTGAGGCAGGGTAGAACCGGAGGAAAAGAAAAATGGCTATCAAAAGCAACGATGACCAATTCAAGATATTGGCCGGCAATACAAACGAGGAACCATTTGTCATGCTCAACCTGCTCAAGTTTAAGGAAGAGGGCGGTCGGGAGGCCTATCTTCGGTATCTCAAGGAATCGAGTCCTTTCGTGGAGGGTGTCGGCGCAAAAGTGCTTTATTTCGGAAAGCCCAAAGAGCTGCTCAACGGCACAGAGGAGTGGGATCTCCTCCTGCTTGTTCAATATCCGTCACGCAAGGCCTTTTTGAAGATGGCCAACAACCCCGATTATCTCGAGGTTCACAAGTGGCGTGAAGAAGGCGTGGAGCGGGCTGTTCTGTACGCGACGGATCCCGCTAAACCCAAGGATATCCTTTCTCAATAGGAGGAGAAAAAATGGTTATAATCTGAAGGTATCAATTGATACCTTTGTCAAGGAAAAAATTGATTAATGAACTGACATGGCAGCACCTAGAAGTATAAGGGAACGCCCACGCAAAATTGCGTTTCATTCCTTTTCATGAATTGCTTGCGAGGGGTTGAGGAAAAAAAGTGGCCGTTCCCATCCAGAACTTGAAAGTTGAGGGCTTTGATGATCTTTTCAAGGCCGCATTTCAATTGAATCCAGCCGATCAACAGGGCTCTTGAACCCCTATTTTTTTCAAAATAATTGCCATGGGGCAGCGTTTCGAAACGCCGTACTGAAATAGATTGGCGCCGACGAAGGCCGTAAATAAAAACCAGTACGGACTCATCCAGATACCGAGAGCAAGACTGCCGAGGATAAATATACCGGCGATTACGTGAACCCAATCATTTACATACATGACGAACCTCCTCCGACTTTTCTAACCTGTCTTTTCGTCCAAAAGCAGCTGCATGCGCATTCACGCACGTCAGCAAAACAAATCCTGCAGGGTATCGATCAATTTGATCACGCGCCGGTCAGCAATGGAATTATATATAAAGTTCGAATCCTTGCGTGATTTGACAATCCCCTGGTGCCGCAACAGCGCCAGATGCTGAGAAATGTTGGCGGTGGTCGTTCGAAGTTCCGACTGCAGTTCCCCCACGGACTGTTCCCGGTCCTGAAGCAGGCACAGGATTTTCAGCCGCAAAGGGTGTGAAATGGATTTGAGCAGTTGAGAAACCGTCCCGACATTTTTTTCAAGCATGGCACCACCTACCTAGTTACTTTAGAATTTAATTTAATACTAAATTTACGGCTGTCAAGAAGGAATGTCGAAATCCCTTCGGGCGCGGAGAGGCGGGCCACAGCAAGTGCCGGGCAAGCAAAGAATACTGGTTGGCTTTGCCCTCTAACATTACTTAAAAACTGCTATTTTTGGCAGGGAAATCATTAAATATCAACGGGATAACCTGGTCCGATCAGGACCAGAGGACCACAGCGGACCACGCCGGCATTACAAGAACGTGGTCGTCGATCCGTCCTCGTTCTCCCTTCTCCTCCAGATTACCGGCTTTGGAAAGAGATCGCGGCCTTCACGTATGCTGTTATTAAAGGGTGAGGGCTCGCAGGTTGTGAAGATATCTGCGGCAAAAAAAGCGTAGCAACATAGAACGGATGATCCGACATCTCCACAACCCTGACTTCTCCGTCAAGGTCGACGCCCGTGATCTTTAGTCCGCCTTTATCGAATTATTGTTGAAATTGAGGATTTAACCCCTAGCTGCAGGCAAACCGCTCGGCTGCTTCATCTCGCCCGTATGCCCGATAGACAAGCGCGCCAGGCAGCAGCTTTATCGTCTGAGTTTTCCCGGCAAGCGAGCAGGTCAGTCTTCTGACCAGAAGTGTGAGCGCGTCCGGCGCCGTTTCTTCGTGCTCTGCATTCTCGATTCCCAAGACATTTCGTGCATACTCTACCAGAGCATGTTGAAACCCCCCTCAGAGGCGCCCATGAACGGCCGTCCCTGTTCGCGGGCGAATCGGATTCCCTCCAGCGCCCCGTCCATGCTCTTGTACGGACTTGCGGGAGCGCACCACAGGGCATGAAACTGCCCCAATGTCTCCATGGTGCTGTCTTCCGTCAACGACGGGGTTGGTATCCAGGAGGACGAGAGGGGAACGGACAACGCAGCAGCGGCATGGTCCAAGGCTTCATTAGTGGCGACATGGTAACGCAATTCCGGATCATAGTCTCCGATAATTCCAGTTCTGAGTGTTTGATGCATGGCGGTCCTCCTTCTTGTTGAATGGATGCATGACGATTGCCCGTAAATTAAACCAGAACAGAGATTCGCAATTTTCCAATACTATTTTCCAATCGAGTCTTTTGGAAAATCCAATTGAAAAGACGGGACTATGATGGTATTCGAAGAGATAAATTTGAAAATCAACTCACAACCGAACAGTTAGGTGACCGCAATGGAACTGTACCGGCTGAGAACCTTTCTGGCTGTTGCCGACGAGCAGAATCTCACCCGCGCCGCTGAGCGCTTGCACATCAGTCAGCCCAGCGTCAGCACGCATATTAAGGCCCTTGAGGAAGGCTTGGGGGTGACGCTCTTTATCCGCACCCCTAAAGGAATGATTCTGAGTCAGGAAGGGAGCTTGATCAAGTCAAAGCAGTAATTGGAGCGGCCTGCGAAGTGTGGCTGCAGCCGGGATAGAATCAAGGAGTTTCCAATAAATGGGGTCAGGAATCCCTCGCACTTTTGAATCCGGTGGCTGTATGGTCCAAATAAATCGGGGTTTGAAATGATCATAAGAAGAGAAACGGTTGGAGATATCGAGGCAATAGACGAAGTCACAATAGCTGCGTTCAGGACCCTCCCAGTCAGCAATCAGACCGAGCAGTTCATAATAAAAGCGTTACGTGCTGCGGGTGTGCTGACTATATCGCTTGTGGCTGAAATTGATGGGCGAGTTGTCGGACATATCGCTTTTTCGCCTGTCACGATTTCTGACGGCACAAAAGGCTGGTACGGCCTCGGCCCGGTTTCTGTATTGCCGGAGTATCAGAAGCAAGGCATCGGGAAATCACTTATCAACGAAGGATTGTCTTTGCTGAAAGAACTCGGCGGACAGGGCTGTGCTCTTGTGGGTGATCCGAACTATTACAGGAGGTTCGGTTTCCAAAATTCTCCGGAACTCATTCATGAGGGAGTTCCGCAAGAGTTTTTCTTTGTCTTGCCGTTTACCGAGAAGGTTCCACACGGTATTGTTATGTTTCATGAAGGGTTCTGGGCAAAGGCCTGACGATTGCCCGGGTGCGTCGCTCTCCGGACAGCCTGACGATGTGGGGGTCGTGATGGAGTCATTGTCCAAGTGAGCTAGAAATTGCGAGGTGTGTGGGGTCGGCAAGCCAACTATTTGAAATACTGGAATAATAGTGTGTAAGTGGCGCTAGTTTCAGGCTTAGAGTGCCATTTTCGCTGTGCAAAACGGGCATTTAAGAGAGAGGCATAGAATTGTTCAGAGGGTGATATCCCGGGGCAGTCCGTCCTTAAGGCCCAAGGCCCGCCGGAACTTATCCTGGTCCACGCTCTCAAGCAGCCCCTTCTCCCGCAGACGTTCGTATCCATAGGCAGCCAGGTCTTCTATCCGGTTGTAGATATCCCGGTGTATTTCGACAAATATTCTTCCCGAAACCCGGCTTATCTTTACGGGTTCGTAGATGATCCTTACCACCGTTCCGGGCTCGACCAGCTTGAAGAGTTGAGGGATGTCTTCAGGATACATCCGGATGCAGCCGTGCGTGATCAGTCGGCCGATCGCCCAGGGGATGTCCGTGCCGTGTATGCCGTAGTCGGTTCCCTCCAGCCTCATCCAGTATTTACCCAGGGGATTGTCCGGACCGGGAGGGATGACCTTGACCGGATACTTGTACTGCAGGGAAGGTGGAATATGCCAGGCCGGATGGGTCCTCTTCTCTCCTATTCTGAACGTTCCTACCGGAGTCGGATAATCCCTGTCCCCCAGACCGACTGGGTATGTCCTGACCGATTCCACTCCGGCGGGAAAATAGTACATCCTCATTTCCGGTATGTTGATGATGATGCCTTTCCCTTTAATCTCAGGGAGCATTCGTTCCGACGGGATGATCAATTCCATTCCCTCGGGAGGTATCCAGGGGTCGAGATGAGGATAGAGTTCCTGCATTTCGTTAAATCCCAGGTCGTACTGCCTGGCAATATCCAGCAGGGTTTCTTTCTTTTGGATGACATGATGCTGCAGTGTTCCCAACAGCCTGTCTGCAGAAGGGGAGTGCAGATATTTTTCCGCCCTTTTTCCGGGAGCCTGAGTGACGGTCTCAAGAGATTCAATTTTCAAAACAACATCAGGGGAAATCTGAAAGGAGCGTTCTCCGGCCTTGCCTTCGGAGACCCAGCCCCAAAGAGCCATGAAAACCGTCATAGACAGTGCCATGGAGAAAAGCAGTCTTTTCACGCGGGAAAACAATCCCTCCTTCGGGCGGGATGCCCCATCAAAATTAACGGAAAGAAGGGGACCTTCCCGGCCTGTGAGACCATGCTCAGGCCGGGAGGCGCCTTCGCGGCCAATCCTTACTTTTTCATCTTGTGCATGAAGATAGCCTCGGATTTATTCGCCATGGCTTCGGCTTTATCAGCCGCCTTCTCAGCCCGATCAGCCGCCTTCTCGGCTTTATCAGCCGACATCTCAGCCCGATCAGCTGCCTTCTCCGACCGGCCCGCAGCCTCTTCAGCCCTGGCTGCTGCTTGTTCCGCTTTCTGAGACTCCTGGGAGACTATTGACTTGGCCTCTTCGGCCACCTTCATGGCGGCATCCGCCTTTTGCATGGCCTGGTTGGCCTGTTCCTGAACAGCCATTAGCTGCTTGGTAGAGGCACAGCCCGCAAAACTCATGGCCACAAAAAAAAGAATGATTGAAACAACCGCTGCCTTCCGCACCTTTTTTAGATTTTTCATAGTCCTCCTCCTTTTGGATCATGTGTGCGTCTTTTCTGACCGACTTTCTCCCTTTATAAAACTCATAAGTAGTAGGTGAACAAAAGATATGCCGAGGTGATAAGCTGCTTATTTTATTGCTATTGTATTCCATCTTCTTCCCTGATAAAAAGGCCCGTGAATTCTTCTTTTGATTATTTTTAACCTCCCGGACCCCCCACCGGAATAGGTGTAGTCCGGATAAATGTCGGCTTTGACCACGGCGGGTTGCACGTCTTATTCATCTTCTTTCCAGAACGCTCAAAAGCAAATAGAAAAAGGACTGTATTTTTTGTATAAAAGGACTGTATATAAGGCTTAGTGAAAGCGGAACGGTCTTTTCAAAAGTCAATTCTGAATCTCAGTCATCGGTCGAAACCGCAGCCTTGGCTTTTTAATCGAAGCAAGAATCCATCTGCTGAAGGAGGCTGGTCATGATTGTTGTCATAAGCGATATCCATTCTATCACTTGACCAGACGGGTATTTCGCTGCGCTACACACCAGCTGGTGACTTCAGTGGTATAAATATTCTGGATGGTTGAGACTCTCGGGGACGGAGTACGAGTTGCGTACGAAGGAGATAAACAGTGACAGCAATCGATCAGCAAGTGCGGGAGAAGGTCAAAGCGCTGAGGCAGGTACCGGCGGTGGCACACGTGCTCCGGATGAATACCAGGTATGTCACCCGGCTGGGAAACCAGTTCGCCGGTGCCATCACCTACTTCTCGTTGCTGGCAATGGTGCCCATCCTGATGTTTGCGTTCT